>NZ_JAEIMH010000011.1:92997-132865 GCF_016464295.1 Streptomyces sp. N35
GGGTGTCCCCTTGGCCGGCGGGGGCGCCGCCCACGCCGTGGCGGGGTCGCCGCCCACCGCAGGGCGGGGGCGGCGCCCGTCGCCCCGGGCCCGGGAGCCGCGCGCGAGATCCTCCGGCAGTTCGCGTTCCACCCGCTCACGGAACTCCCTGAGGACGGCGACGTCCGCGTCGGGCAGGCGGCCCTGCTGGTCCGGGGGGATGTTCAGGAGCAGCACGGAGTTGCGTCCGACGGAGCGGAACCAGATGTCGGTCAGCTGCTCCACCGACTTGGGCTGCTGGTCCGCGTGGTGGAACCACCCGGGCCTGATCGACACGTCGCACTCCGCCGGCCACCACTGCAGGTACTGGGCCAGCGGCTGCGCCTCCACCAGCGCCGCGCGGCTGCCCTGGTCGGCGGCCTCGTAGTGGAGGGCGTAGTCGGTGCGGCCGTAGTCCTTCTCCCGCACCGGGACGACACTCCATTCGTCCTCGCGGGCGAGCCCGCCTTCGTTGCCGACCCAGCGGACGTCGGGACCCGACACGGCGATGGAGGCGTCCGGCGCCAGGGTGCGGACCAGCTCGTACCAGCTGTCCCAGTCGTAGCGCTCCACCTTGTCCGGGGGGATCCGGCCCTGGGCGCCGTCGAACCACACCTCGTCCACGGGGCCGTACTCGGTGAGCACCTCGTAGAGCTGGTTGAGCATGTAGGCGCCGTAGTCGGTGGCCTGGAGGTCGAAGGTGCGCAGGTCCTCACCCGCCCGGTCGTCGCCCTCGGTGAGGGCGGGCACGGTGTGCGTGGTGCGGGCGCTGCCGTTGGCGTACACGCCGTGCAGGTACTGGTTCTCGTCGGCCGGGGAGACATAGACGCCGACCTTGATGCCGTGGTTGCGCATCGAGTCGGCGAAGGAGCGCAGCACGTCGCCGTTGCCGTCCCGCCAGCTGCTGGACGCAACGCTGTGCCCGGTGTAGCGCGAGGGATGGAGGACGAAGCCGTCGTGGTGTTTGACGGTGAGGATGGCGAGCTCGAAGCCGCCGTCGCGCAGGGCGCGTGCCCACTGGTCGGTGTCCAGGCCGGCGGGCTGGAAGACGTCCGGGTCCTCGTCGCCGGTACCCCACTCGAGGCCGGTGAAGGTGTTGACGCCGAAGTGCAGGAAGGCGGTCTTCTCCAGGCGCTGCCAGGTGATCTGACGCTCCGTCGGCCGCACACGGGCCGCTTTGGCGACAAGCTGCTCGGGCGTGTCGGTGGTGCTGATCGGGATGCGGTAGTGCGGCTCGGCGGTCACCGCCGACGGGGCGGCGGACGCAGGGGGTGCCGCGCCCACGGTGAGCGCGTACGAGGTGCTCGACGCGGCGACCGCGCCGACGAAGAGACGTCTGCTGATGGCCATGCGGGGTCCTCCGGGACGGTCAGTGGGGGGCGAGGTGCCAGACGGCGGGCGGCTGTTGGTCGGCGGGATACTGGAGCAGCCGGCCGTCCGCGGTGACGTGGAGGGCCATCTGTGTGATCGCGTTGGTGAGGCGGTAGCCGCCGCGGACCTTGGTGAGCTGCCAGCGCTGCAGTGTGTTCGACGCCGAGCAGGTCTCCTGGGTGACCGGAGTGCCGGGCTGCAGCGGGGTGTTGAGGGTCAGCTTGCCGCTGCGGGTCTCGGCGCACAGCCCGGTCGCCGCCGAGGTCAGCGTGGCGTAGCCGTCGGCGGTGCGGCTGATCCGCCAGTCGGCCGGGGCAGCCCTGCCCCGGGTGTCGCGCAGGGTGTACGTGCCTTCGGCCACGGGCAGCCGGGTCAGGTCGCGGTGGCCCGGAGCGTGCCCCACGGTCTTGGCGCGGGCGGCGAACGTCTCGTACTCGGCGTCGGGGGCGGGCACGCCCCACGTGGTCTGGGCGACGTAGCGCAGCGGCAGGTCCATTGTCTCGGCGACTTCGTTCTCGGTCTCGCCGCGTCCGTTGTCCGGCCAGAGGCTGATCTTCGCGCCGGTGATGCCCTCGCGGGAGGTCACCTTCTCTCCTTCGAAGCTGCGCGGGTCCCACCGCTGCTCGTACAGCGACTTCGTGTTCATGTGGAAGCCGCCGCGTACGAGGTAGAGCGAGTAGGAGGCGTTGAGCAACGGGTAGCCCTGGGCGAGGAGTTCGCTGGGTTTCGTCCGCACGTTCAGCCAGTGCTCGACGGTCGTACCCGGCTTGACGGGCACGGTGTTGTCGCCGGTGAGTCCGTCGTTCCAGATCCGCAGCCGCTTGCCCTTGGCGGCGGCGTAGTCATGGACCCGGTTGACGAAGTCGATGAACGCGTCCTGCGGGGTGGCGCCCGGCCCGTACTTCTTCCTCGCGTACTCCAGGACGTGCGGGTACTTGGCGAAGTCCGAGCCGAGCATGTACTCGTCGGCGCCCATGTGCCAGGAGTCGGCCGTGAACACCTCGCCGTACTCGTCGATCAGCGATGTGTAGTAGGCGAACGCCTCGGGCGAGGTGACGTCGAGCCGGGACGGCTGCGGCTTCCCGTCGCTGTCGGTGAGCTGGAGTTCGGGCCGGTTCTCGATCCACGGGTCCATGTGCCCGGGTGAGTTGATCTCCGGGATGATGGTGACGTGGTACTTCTCGCCGAGTGCGACGAGCCGCCGGATCTCGTCCTTGGTGTAGTAGCCCCAGGTGTTGGCCTCGGGGTGGGCGTCGCTCTTCACCTTGAGTTCGAGCAGCAGCTGGTTGAGCTTGTGGTACGCCATATCGCGTACGAGGTTCTCCAGCCACTCCGTGGTGATGTGGATGTAGCAGGCGCAGACCCCGACGCCGCGCTCGGCGTACCGCGGCACGTCGACGGTCCGCCCGGCCGGTATCCGGTGGCCCCCGGCGAGGAGTTGGAGCAGGGTGCGGGTGCCGTAGAAGGCCCCGGCCTCGGTGCCGCCGGTGATGGTGAGTGTGCGTCCCGCCGTGAGGGCGTACCCCTCCTTGCCCAGAGCACCCTCGCGGGCAGGATCGACGCGCACGACCACATCGCCGCCGCGGACGGCTCCCTGGCCGCTGTCCACGACGGGTACGGTGCCGTGCCCGGCCTCGCGGAGGTCCTCGGCGAGGGTGACGGCGACGCCGCGCGCCTCCTTGTCGTGGGCGTCCACGACGAGGCGCGTGTGCCGCCCGAAGGAGTAACTCCCTTCCTGGGGCGTCCAGTCAGCGAGCGCAGGCACGGTGACGGGCGGCCCGGCCGCGGCGGCCGAAGCGGCGGTGCCCGAGGCAGCGGCGGTGGCGGGCAGGGGCGCCACGATCATCAGCAGGGCACCCGCCAGCGTGCCCAGCAACCAGGGGATCGATCGTCTGCGTAGCACTGCGACTCCTGTCGAAGTGTGGGGTACAGGGGCGGAATCATCGGATCTCTGCCCGCCGATCCAAGCCAGCGACGAAGAGTCGGTCAACATCCCGTACGGAAGAAGCGCAGAACATCCAATTCCGCTTGGACTTTCGGGCCGGCCGTAGACCACGAGCCGACGAGCCGGGCATCTCCACCAGGCCTGCCGGGCCATTGCGCCGGGGCCGGTCCGGGTGTTCGCTGCCCATGGCACCTGCGCGTCCGGGCGGCCACATGCCGGGCCCGGCAACGCGGTCGCCGCTCACACACACCTCAGCGGTATGTGGCGTCCGAAGGGACAGGGCATGCTCAGGTTCGACTTTCCCCGAGTGACACGGCCTCCCGCCCCCAGGCGGCTGCTGCGGACCTCCGACGGGGACACCCCCGTCATCGACCAGCCGGTGCGCATGGTGTCGGTGGACACGCCCGAGAAGGCTCACTACGCCGGGCTGCCCGCCACCGCCCAGGTGAAGCTGGACCGCTGCCGGTCCCGCCTGAGCGACGGCACCTTCGACGGCTTCCTTCCCGGCAGTCTGCGCGAGTACCTGGTCGGCCGGCTCACCCCGACAGCCGCCGAACGGCACATCGCCGCGGGCAATCGCGCCGGCGCCGAGTTCGACGCCCTGCTGGACCGGCGCCTCACCCGCCCGTCCGGTCCGCGGCGCAGAACGGCGATCATCCCGACCGGCGAGATCCTCGACCGGTACGGCCGGCTCCTCGCCTATCTGGCACCCTGGTTCGACGCAGACGCCTCGGATCCCCTGCCGCCCAGGGACCACCCCGACCGCCGGACGTTCAACTTGGACATGGTCGCCTCCGGCTGGGGTGCCATGTTCCTCGTCCACCCCTCGCTCCCCCACAACGCCGACCTGAACCGGCTGGTCACCGAAGCCGACCGGGCGTGGAGCGAACGGCGGGGCGCGTGGGCGGAGTTCGGCGAGGACCTGCTCCTCGCGTACGAGTTCCGCGCCTGCGTCAAGCTGGGCGCCGAGAAGTTGGACGACATCAAGACAGCGGTCGATGACGCCTATCAACGCGTCTGTGTCGACCTGCGCGACCTGCGCGTCGTAGGACTGCACGGCTACCACGAAGTGCCGCCGTCGCACCGTCTGTTCATCTGGGCCGACGAGTTCGAGCAGGCCCGAAAGGATCTCGACCTCAGGGTGGGGTCGGCCGTGCTGCCGGAGCCTTCCTGAGGGTGTGGCAGGTGAGGGCGGCGTACAGGGTGGGGAGGTCGGTGGGGCGGGTGGCGTCGAGTCCGGTGAGGGCAGTGATCTTGCGAATTCGGTAGAGAACGGTGTTGGGGTGGACGTTGAGGGCTCGGGCGGCCGTGCGGCGGTCCAAGTCGTGGCGCAGGAACGCCGTCAGCGTGAGCAGAAGGTCGGAGTGCGCGTCCAGCGGGTCGAGAAGTCGGGCGACGTGGGCGTGGGCGGGGCCGGGACGTGAGAGCTGGTACTCGAGGGCGAGGTCTTCCAGCCGGTATAGGCCCGGCGGGCGAGCCGAGGCGGTGGCGATCCGGGCCAGTTCGGTGGCGACGGGCCACACCTCGGCGACCTCGCCGGGCCGGGCCGGAACTGCCGCGGCGAGTACGGTGGCGCCCGCGGCGCGCTGAAGGCGGGTCAGGAGCTGTGTGGTGCCGTCCCAATCGGCCGGGGTGAGTTCGGCGGGGTCGCTCTCGCTGGGCAGGAGCACCAGGCCGCCTGTGGTGGTCAGTGAGGTGAGGGCGGTTCCGCGGGTGTGGAGGGCGAGTTCCGTGTGCAGGCGCCTGAGTTTGCGCTGGGCCGCGGCGTGCGTGTCGACGCCGGGTGCGTGTTCATCGGCGTGCGGCCCTGTCGCCAGTGCGAGAACGAGGTAGCCGGCAGGGAGCGTGAGTCCCGCTTCCTCGGCCGCATCCTCGTCGACGCGGCCTTCACGGAGTGCGGTCAGCAGCAGTTGGCGGGCGCTGTGCCGTTCGCCGACGGTGGTCTGCATCTGGTGCACGTAGCCGGCCGTGACGGCGGTGGTGACGTGCTGAAGGTAGGCGAGGAGCAGGCTGTGCATGGCGGTGAGGGCCGGAAGGTCTTCGGGCCGGGCCGCCGCGGCGAAGTCGTCCGCGCAGGTCCGGGCCCCGAGGAAGTAGGCGGACACGATGGCTTCGGCCGGCAGCCCTTCCTCCGCCCGGCGGGTGGCCGAGCTGGTCAGCAGGGCGAGTTGCTCGGGACCTGGCATGGAGCCGCTGTCCAGTACCCGCGCGAAGTCGTCGAGGCCCCGACGGATCATGCGCGCCACATCGCCGGAGAGCTGTTCGGCGGGCAACTTCCGGTAGACGGGGAGTTCCTCGGTCAGCCGCTCCAGGATCGCCGCCTGCAGTCTGTGGGCGGATCCGCGCAGGTACTGCTGCACGCTCTCGCCGGCGCCGCCCGTCGTCCCGGCGTTGTACGCGGACACAAATCACCCCTCGGAATGCTGTTCTCCGGACCGGAAGCACGCAGAGCGTGGGCCGTCATGATGTATCGCACCACAAACTTACCGGCCGGTAAACAGTGCTGTCCGCCGGCCGGCCCGCCCTCGATCCCTAGCATCGCGGTGCGTGCGCGCGCACCGCCGTGAGCCGAAGGAGCCGCACGTGAACGTCAGCCTGCGCACGGCACTGGCCGCCGCCGTGGCCGCCACAGCCCTGGCAACGACCCTGGTGTCACCGGCTGTTGCTGCCGAGTCCACCGAGCCCCTCGAGTACGTGGCCCTGGGCGACTCGTATGCCGCCGCCCCGCTCGTGCCGCCGGTAGACCCCTCGAACCTGCTCTGCCTGCGCTCGTTGGCTGACTATCCGCACATCGCGGCCAAGGCGCTGGGCGCCGAGCTCACCGACGTCAGTTGTTCCGGCGCGACCGCCGAGCACTTCACGGCCTCCCAGTACCCGGGAACCAAGCCTCAGTTGGATGCCCTCACCGAGGAGACGGACGTCGTCAGCATCACCATCGGCGGCAACGACGCCGGACTCGTCCCCGCCGCCCTGGGATGCGTCAACCTGCTGGCCAAGCCCCTCGGCAGCAGCTGCGCGGCCAGGAACACCAAAGGCGGCGTCGACACCGTCAAGGCAGGTATCGACGCCTGGGCCCCGAAGTTCGCCACCACCCTGCACCAGGTCCGGCAGCGAGCCCCGCACGCCGAGGTGTTCGTCATCGGGTACGGCAACTACATCCGCCCCGGCGGCTGCTTCCCCACCCAGCCCATCTGGGACGTCGACGCCACCTACATCCAGGGGGCCACCGACCACCTCAGCGCCGTACTCAGGACGACAGCCGAGCAGGGCGGCGCGACCTTCGTGGACACCTACTCCCTCGGCATCGGTCACGACTCGTGCGCGGCACCCGCCGACCGTTACATCGAGGGCCTCGTCCCCGCCCACGTCGCCACCCCGCTGCACCCCAACGCGAACGGCTCCAAGGCCATCGGCAGGGCGCTGGCCGCCGCGGTCCTGACCACCACGCGCACCGGCTGAGCCGACGTGTCCGCGTCCGGAGGCTGGCGGCGAGCGGCGCGGCACTCCACGATGCTCCCTGCGGTCACACACCGGCCGCTCGCACTCCTCGCAGACGCGACAACGCGCTCACCGCCTGCACTCCTTCGACCACGGGACACCGATGAACGACTCCGTACTCATCACCACCGGCCTGCCGATCGCCCTGGCCATCATCATGTTCGGCCTCGGACTGTCCCTGACGACCGATGACTTCAGGAGGGTCAGCCGGACACCGAAAGCGGTCATCGTCGCGCTGGTGCTGCAGGTACTGGTGCTCCCGCTCGTGGCGTTCGGGCTGGTCAAGATATTCGGCCTCGACCCGTTGCTCGCCGTCGGTGTGATGCTGCTTGCCGCGTCCCCCGGCGGGACCACGGCCAACTTGTTCAGTCATCTCTTCCGCGGAGACGTGGCCCTCAACATCACCCTGACCGCGATCAACTCGGTACTCGCCGCCGTCACCATTCCGATCATCACCAACCTCGCCATCGACCACTTCGACGCCCAGGGCGACCTCGGCCTGCAGCTCGGCAAGGTGGTGCAGGTGATCGCGATCGTGCTCGTCCCGGTCGCCGTCGGCATGGCGGTCCGCCGGCGCTCCGCCGAGTTCGCCGCGCGCGCCGACCGCCCCGTCCGGATCTTCTCCATCGCCGTACTGGTCATCGTCTCGGTCGGCGCCCTGCTGGGCGAGCGGGAGAATCTGGCCGACTACCTGCAGCAGGTCGGATGGGTGACCGGCATCTTCTGCCTCGCGAGCCTCACGCTCGGCTACGGCGTCACCCGGCTGCTCCGCCTCGACAAGCGCCAGGCGATTGCCAGCTCCATGGAGGTCGGGATCCACAACACGACGGTGGCCCTCACCATCGCGCTCAGCGTTCTGGACAGCACCGAGGTCGCGATCCCCATCGCCGTCTACTCGGTCCTGATGTACGTCCTCGCGACCGCCTTCGGCTATGTGATCACGCGACAGCACTCGGACAGCTCGAAAACTCTGGACGAACCGGTCGGCTGACGACTCCCCGGCTCGGCACACGCGGTCGCGCCCAGGTCACGGCAGTCGGAGCAAGGTGAGCCGGTACTCCTCGACCTGGGGCAGCCGCTGGGCGGCCAGGCCGGTGAGCATCTCGCGGTAGGACGCCGGCAGTGCCTCGTACATCGGCTGCGGCAGTGTGGTCAGGGTGTGCGAGGCGAGCAGGCGCGTGCCGGGACGCCAGTCCTCGAGTACGGAGGGGTCGGAGCAGGACCAGCGCATCCGGGCCTCGACCTTGCTCAGCGCGTCATGCCGGTCCTGGGTCGTGATGATGCCGGGGCCCGCGGTGTCCAGGGCGAGCAGGGAGCCCGGGAAGCGTTCGGCGATCAGGTCCACGACGCCGCGGACGTCCGGCTCGTCGAGGAACGGCAGGACGGCTTCCGCGCCGAAGAAGTACGGACCGTCGGCGCCCTTCGCCACGGACGCGGCCCAGGACTCGTCGGTGACCGAGGCCGCGATCATGCGCCTGCGTTCGGTGTCGGTGAAGAACGCCCGGCGCAGGTCGATCACGTCGGGCAGGTCGAGGTCGATCCAGCGGGCCCGGCCGTTGTCCACGCGCTCGTACCGGGTGTTCAGGCCCGTGCCGATCTCGACGACGGTGCCCTCGGGGTGTTCCTCCAGGAAGTTCCGTACCCAGTGGTCGAAGAGGGAGGTGCGCAGCACCGTGCCGGTCAGGCTGGGCAGTTCGTCGAAGCGGGCGAAGTCGTAGTCGATCGCCCCGGCGATCTCCTCGGCCCGCGGATCACGCAGTGCCGGTTCCGGCTTGCGGTTCTCCACCGCGCGCCCGTACAGGGGGATGAGCAGGGTTTCCTGGACTGTGCCGAGTTGTACGCCGTGACCGGTCATGGTCGCCTCCGTCGTCGTCGGTCATTCGGTTGCCCGTGCTCCACCGGGGCGGGCGGCGCCGCACGGCCCCGCACCCCCTGTCAGCCCTCGGGGTGCAGCAGCCCGCGCTCGTACGCCTTCACGAGGCGCTGCGGCACGAGGTGCGTCGTGCCGTCCACGGTGACCGGCACGAGCTGTGCCGTCGTCGCCTTCCACTGGGCCCTGCGGTGGCGGGTGTTGCTGCGGGACATCTTCCGCTTGGGAACGGCCATGGGTGGCTCCTGGTCTCGGTCGGGCGTGCGCCGCTCACGCTACATGAAAATGGTTCCCATTAACAGGGGGAGGGTTCCGGGCATCAATGAGAGAGGGCTACGGGCGTCACTGCGCTCGCGCGGTCGACGTCACCGCGCCCGCGAGAGCTCAAGGACGCGGGCGAGCGCTCCGTCGGCCCGTGCGGTGAGTTCGTCCCAGGTGCCTTCCTCCGCGATGCGACCGCCTTCGAGTACGGCGATGCGGTCGGCCCGGCGGATCGTGGCGGGCCGGTGCGCGATGACGATCGTGGTGCGCTGCTCATCGGCGAGTACGGCGCCGAGTTCGGCGTCGGACACGTTGTCCAGATGGGCGGTGGTCTCGTCGAGGACGAGGACACGGGGCCGGGCCAGGAGGGCGCGGGCGAGTGCGATACGGGCGCGCTGGCCGCCGGAGAGGGTGGCGCCGCGTTCGCCGACGTGGGTGTCCAGGGGCGCGATGCGGTCGATGCCGCACAACGCGGCTGTTGCGGCGAGGGTTCGGTCGTCCGCGCCGGGTACGGACAGGCGCAGATTCTCGGCGAGGGTGCCGTGGAACAGCGGGGTGTTCTGGCCCACCACGGCGACGGCGGTACGGAGGTCCGCGTCGGCGAGATCGCGCAGGTCGACGGGTTCGCCGCCCTCCGAGGTGAGGTAGACGGATCCTGCCGAGGGGTCCCAGAAGCGGGCGATGAGGTGGGCGCAGGTGGACTTGCCGGCGCCGGAGGTGCCGACGAGGGCGAGGCTCTGCCCGGCCGGGACCGTCAACTCGACCTCCTGGAGTACGGGTTGGTCGCTGTACGCGAAGCTCACACCGTGCAGGTGCACGCCGAGCGGCCCCGCGGGCAGGGGGCGTGGAGAGGTGGGGGGCGGCGCGAGTGCGGGGGCCTTGATACCGGACTCGACCCTCGCCGCCGCGATCCGCAGCCCCATCGCCTGGCTGAGTGCCCGGGCGGATTCGGCGACCGGGCCGAGCATGGACAGGGCGAGCGCCATCGCGGCGGGGGCCCACGCGCCGTGCAGGCGCCCGGTGGCGACGGCTCCCGCGGCGGCGGCCACCACGCCGAGTACGGCGAGCACGATCAGCAGGTCCCGTACGGCGGCGGCCATCGCCTCCCATGTGGCCTCCGCCCCCTGGGCGGGCCCCCGCCCCCGCCCCCCTGGGGCGGGCCCGGCGCGGCCCCCCCCGGGGGGGCCGCAGGCGAGCAGGTCGCGCAGCCCGTCGACGGTCTCCACGGTGTCGGCTGACAGTGCGGCGGCGGCCTGGCGGGTGCGAGTGCCTCGGGCGGTACGTCCGCGTGCGTCGGCGAAGGGTGCGGCGGTCAGGAGGACAGCGACCGGGGCGACGGCGAGCAGGAGCCAGGGCTCCACCGTGGCGAGCAGTCCGGCGCCGCCGGTGAACACGACGCCCGAGGCGAGGAGTTGGGCGGTGGTGTGCGCGTAGAAGAACTCCAGCGCCTCCACGTCGGCCATGGCCGTGGCGGCCAGGTCTCCGCTGCGCTTGCCGGCGACGCGGGCCGGGGCGCTGCGGGCGAGCCCGTCGAAGAGCCGTACGCGGAGTTCGGCCAGAACCCGGTAGGCCAGATCGTGCGAGAGGTCCATCTCCCGCCAGGTCATCAGGGCGCGCAGCAGCACGAGGACGCCGAGCGCCGCAACGGTGGCGCCCGAAGGTGCCGCACCTGTCATGACCGCCGCGCCGACGGTGTGCGCGGACAGGGTGACGAGCGTGACCAGCGAGCCCTGTTCGAGCAGGGCGGCCGCGCAGGTGCGGGCCATCATGGCGCGGTGCCCGGCGAGCGCGGGCAGCAGGGCACGCAGCGAACCACGCGCGGGAACAGGGGTGTCGGCGGCGCTCATGCGGCGAGCCCTCCTTGAGGCATACGGCCCGCCTCGACGAGCTCGGCGTAGACGCCCCCGGCGGCGACGAGCGCGGCATGGTCGCCTGCGGCGTCCACGCGGCCGGCGTCGAGGACCACGATGCGGTCGGCGTGCCGTACGGCGGCGAGCCGGTGGGCGACGACGAGGACGGTCCGCTCCCCCGCGGCGTCCAGGAGTTCACGGACGATGTCCGCCTCGCGGCGCTCGTCCACGGAGCTGGTGGCCTCGTCGAGAACGAGGACGGGCGCGTCGGCGAGCAGGGCACGGGCCAGGGCCAGGCGCTGGCGCTGCCCGCCGGAGAGGGTGGCGCCGTGCTCGCCGAGGACGGTGTCGTAGCCGTCGGCCAGCCCGGCGATCTCGTCGTGGACACCGGCCGCGCGGGCAGCGCGCCGCAGCTCCTCGCCGGTGGCGTCGGCCCGGGCCAGGCGCAGGTTGTCGGCGATGGTGGCGTGGAAGAGGTGGGTCTCCTGGGAGACCACGGCGATGCCGCGGCGCAGGCTGTCGAGGGTGTACGAGGTGGTGTCACGGCCGTCGACGGTGATCCTGCCGCGCCCTGGGTCGTGGTGGCGGAGCAGCAGGGCGATCAGGGTCGACTTGCCGGCGCCCGAGGGGCCCACGATCGCGGTGGTGCGGCCGGCTTCGGCGGTGAAGGAGACGTTCGTGAGCGCGGTCGCTTCCGAGCCGGCGTAGGTGAACTCGACGTCCTCGAAGCGCAGTTCGGGCGGGGCGGGCCAGTCGGCCTGTGCTGTTCCCGTATCGGAGACGGCTGGTTCGGCGGTACGCAGGGCCGCGAGCCCGTCCGCGGCCGAGACGCCCAGATAACCGGCGTGCCACTCCCTGGACAGATCGCGTACGGGACGGAAGCACTCCCCGGCGAGCAGCAGCACCAGATAGGTGCCGGTGGCCGTGGTGGATCCGCTCGCCGTCGACCAGCAGGCGAGCAGGGCGGCAGCCGCGGTGCCGCCCTGGATGGCCAGGTCGGTGATACCGGTGTCGACGAGCGAGACGCGGAGCTTGGCCACGGTGGCGCGGTGCAGCGCGGCCGAGCGCTCCTCCAGACGCGACCGGGCGCGCCCGACGGCACCCGCGGCGCGCAGCGCGGGCATGCCCTGCAGGGCCTCGAGGTAGTCGGCGCCGAGTTGTTCGTACGTGTCCCAGTGCTCCTTGCCGCGCCGGGCGAGGAGCCGGTCCCAGGCGCGCGGCCCGGCGAGGGCGAGGACCAGCGCCGGCACGAGGCCGAGCAGGGCGAGCGGTTCGATGACGGCTACAGCGACGAGCAGGAGCGGTGGTGCGGTGAACGTGACGATCAGCTGGGGGAGGTAGCGGGAGACGTAGGCGTCGACGCCTTCGACTCCGTCGACCAGGGTGGTGCGGACGACTCCCGTGCGGGCCGTGGTCAGGTGGGCGGGACCGAGGCGGCCGAGGTGGGCGAAGAGCTCGTCGCGCAGCCGGACGCGGACGCGTGCTCCGGCCCGGGTGGCGATGCCCCGCTGCCACAGGCCGAGTCCGGCGCGGAAGACCACAGTGGCCGCAACTGCCGTGAGGAGGAACGGTAGTTCACCGAACTCCCCGCGGGCGATGGCGGCGAGGGCGAAGGCGAGCAGAACGGCCTGGGCGAGCCAGCTGAGGGTGACGGCCCCCTGCAGGGCGGTGGCCGCGAGCAGCTCACGGCGTGCGAGGCGTGCGGCACGGCGCAGCTCCGGGTGGACGATCACTCAGGTCCCCTCCTCGGGTCGGCCCAGAGCCAGGCCGTGGACGATCCAGTCGTGTTCCGGCTCGCGGCCGAGCGCCGCGCCCAGGTCGGCCCTCTGCCAGGAGCCGACGGGGCGGGCCGCCAACCCCCGTCGCCGAGCGGCGATGTGTGCGCGGCCGACGGCGAATCCGGCACGCAGATGGGTACGCCGGATCCGCTCGGCGTCCGCGTCGGACGGACAGCCGTAGCCGATGAGCACGGCGCCCGCGTCCGCGATCCACCGCTGGCCCGCGGCCCACGCGGCCAGGGTGGGGCGGGCCTCTCCCGCCGCCAGCCGACGCAGCGCACCGTCCGGAGCCGGCTCGACGAGCTCCGGCTCGGGCGCCCCGACGGCCACACACCAGCTCAGTTCGCCGGCGGCGGCTTGTTGCGCCGTCGTGAGTACGGCGAGCAGGTCGGCGCGCGTGAGGGTGCCGTTCAGCGGGGGCGGGGCGCTGCGGCGGGCCAGGAGTTCGCGGGGCGTGGGTGCTCGGTGGAGGCCTCTCTCCCCCATCCGCCCGTCACCTTCCTCCGGCACGAAGTGCACGACAGCCAGCGGCTGTTCGCCCACACCCGCCAGATCGAGGGCGGGCACTCCCGCGCCCAAAGCCCGACCCGCGAGCCACAGCGCGGCAGCCGCATGCCCCGCGTCGAGCAGGATCAGCGGCCAGGCGCGGTGGCCGTAGTGGGCTTCCGTGCGCTGCGCGATCGCGTACAGCTCGACTGCGGCCCCGGGCGGCACATCCTCGGGCGCCGCACCGAGACGGTGCACCCGGTGACGCGACGGGTCGTAGCCGTAACGCCCGCGCTCCAGTGAGCAGTTGTCGCCCACGAGAAGCTGGGCGTCGACGGGGTGCAGGGCGCCCGCGGAGGGCGCGGGCCGCAGCCGTCCGGTCCCGTCGGTGGCGGCCAGCGAAAGGCGCAGCAGCTCGCGCAGGTCGAGCTGCCCGGGCTCGGCCCGCGGCAGGCGGCGGGCGGTGCCCGGCCAGTCGGGCACCATCGGCGCGGCGGGCAGGTCCGGGCCGGGCACTTCGTCCGTACGGGCTCTGGCGAGGGCTTTCACTAGGTCCATGGAGCGGCTCACATGTGCGGCGGCGGAGCGAGCGTGAAGTCCTCGGGCGCACCCGGTGCCGCCGTACGCCAGCCGCGCGCGAGGGCGGCTTCGGCGAGGCGCGGGCACCCGAAGTACCCGAACGCGGCAGGCGCGTTGGGCAGCAGCCCGGACACCAGCACCCGGGCGACCCTCAGCTCCGTCTCGGCCACGTCCTCGGTGGTCAGGTCGAAGGTCATCACGCGGTGGCCGCCCTCGTGCAGGGCCGCGGCCATCCGCTCCCGGCTGCCCGACTCGACGGCGTCGAGGGAGACGACGCCGTGCGCCGGCTCCGTGAAGCGCCTGGCCTCGGACGCCATCCGCGGATCGAGCCACACCTGGACGTGAGCCCCCAAGTCCCTCACACGCTCGAACTGTTCACCGCAGACATCGAGATAGCGGCGGTCCTCCCGGTGGTCGAGGTAGAGCCCTTTGGCGAGCAGTCCGGCGTCGACGGCCTGGAAGACCCAGCCGTCGGGGTCGGTGAGGCCCTGGGTGAACACCCAGGTGTGCACCGCTTCGAGTACGGCCTTACGGGCGGCGTCGGCGGGGTCGTACTTGCAGGCGAACCCGGCGGCGTACAGATCGAGCCGCGGGTCGTACACGAGGGCGGCCATGCAGGGCGCGAACTCGGAGGGCATCTCGACGATCCACACGGTGAGCCCGCATCCGGCGAGGTCCTCGGCGAGACCGGGGACCGTCGCCGGGTCGATGCCGCGCGTGGGCCCGTCGAGGTGCCACCACACCTCCAGTGCGTCGCGTTCGGCGATCTCCAGGAGGCCGCGTTCCACGGCGTCGTCGAAGCCCTGGCCGGTGGCGATGCCCGCGTAGTTGAGGTGGTGGGTGCGCGGCAGTGAACGCAGCTCGCCCTGACGCCAGTTGAGGTGGGTGAGCGCGACGGGCGCCCACACCTCGTCCGTCGTGCCGTCGGGCAGCCGCTCGACTCCGCGCGCCCACAGGGCCGGGGTGTCGTGCGTGAGCCGGCGGTAGGGGAACTTTTCGCGGGCGTACTGCCAGTCCGCGTACGAAGGCAGCTCGTCCGGTCCGTAGAGCCGGGGGCCCTTCCCGGCGAGTTCGCCGGCGGTGGCGCGCAGGGGTGCGTCCGGGTGGCCGGGCGGCGGGACGCGGTTGCCGCAGTACCGCTCGACCCCTTCGGCTATGGCGGCGATACGGGCGGTGCCGGGGTCGCCGAAGGCGGTGCCGAGCGAGACGCGGTCGGCGGGCCACAGGCCGAGCCTGCGGGCGTCCGCGACCTCGGCGGTCATCGCCGTGTACCGCGGGGGCGCACCGGCCGGATGGTCGACGGGCTTCACCTTGCGGACGATGCCGCACACGGGGTCCACGAGGGCTTCGAGCGGCAGCGGCGTCATCGGGGGATCTCCAGGACCGGGTTGATGGGTGTGGGTCGGTTGCGGAGCACGGTGAGGCGGAGTTCCAGGCCGGTCCGGTCCACCTCGCGGCGGGAGGCGATCAGGCGGGTGGCCGTGATCGGGTCGTCGCCGGTGTGCGGGTTGCGGGCGTGGGCCGGGAAGTGGTGTCCGGCGATCTCCAGACGGAGCCGCGTGCCGGCGCGCAGCCGTCGCGCGGGGCGCCCGAGGGGGATCGTGAACTCCGCACTTGTGCCTGGGGGTTCGGCACGTCGGACGATCCCGACGCCGATCCGCTCGGCCTGCCCTTCGGGGCTCAGCGCGACAAGCCGGGCGACCCAGTCGGCGGACGGGGTGTCCGCGGTGGCGCGCAGGCGCACCGCGGCGGGGCCGAGCGCGTCCAGTGGGCGCGGCAGGGGCGGGGTGACGAGCACGCAGCGGTCCGCCTCGTCGTCTGCGGGGACGGCCAGTTCCGCTGAACTGACCGGGCGCTCGGGGTCCGCGGTGAAGGCGGCCCCGCGCAGCAGACGCAGGCGCGGAACGTACGCGTCGCCCATGGCGTCCGGAGCCACCCACAGCGGGCTGCCACCGAGGGCGAGCGCACCTGCCCATCCTTCCCTGAGCCGCCCTTCGAGAGCGGCGCGGGCCCACTCGGCATACAACTCACCGAGCCTCACTCGGTGTTCGGGTTGGGCATCGGGCCCGGGCGCGGCGACAAGGCCATGCCCCCAGGGCCCCATCAGCAAGCGCGCGGACGGTCCGCCCCAGCGGCGCCACAGCTCCACGGTGTCCTCGGCGAAGTGGTCGTGGTGCCCTCCCACGGCGAGCAAGGGCATCTGCCCCTGTGCCGCCCGGGACATGAGCCCGCCGCGGTCGCGCCGGTGCCACAACCCTCTCCAGGACGGGAGCTGTCGCCCCAGCCGCCCGGGAAGATCGATCAGCGGCAGGTGGGACAGCAGTTCCGGGTCGGTGGCGAGCGCATTGGTCAGGGCACTCGCGTCCGAGTCGGGCCGGTCGCCGTGGGCCGCCCACCACCCGGCGCGGTTCCACAGCCGCTCCACGCCCGAGGGTTCACGGGCGGTGTCGGCCGCGCCGAGCGCGGGTACGGCGGCGATCACGGCGTCGGGGCGCGCATCTTCGGCTGCCTCCAACGCGAGGGCGAGGGCGCAGTGGGCGGCGTAGGAGGCTCCGCAGGCCACGAGACGGCCGTCGCTCCAACTCTGCCGCCGGATCCAGCGCGCGGTGTCCGCGCCGTCGGCGGCCTCTCCCTCGTACGGGCGCCACTCCCCCGGTGACGCATAGCGGCCCCGTACGTCCTGGGCCACGGCGGCGAATCCGCGCCGCGCCCAGCCACGCAGCTCGGCGCGGTGGCTGTGCCGGCCGTAGGGGGTGCGGATGAGGACGGCCGGGAACCGCCCCTGCCCCTTAGGCAGTTGGACATCGGTGGCGAGCCCACCGACGGACGCCGTGTAAGAAGTCACCGGCTGCGCCCGGTCGTTGCCGCGCCCTGCGCGCCAGGACGGCGCGTCCGCACCTCAGGCATCGCCGCCACACCGGGCACAGGCAGGACGGGGTGCGCGGTGACGGTCAGGGTCCGCAAGTCGACGCGGCGCAGGCCCCGCCGCGCGGGCAGTCCGCCCTCGTCACCTGCCCCGGTCGCCCACCGGGTGAGGTCGTCGGCGAGGAGCGCAGCAAGCAGTCCCGCCGACGGCTCGGCGAGGCGGACAGGTGAGCCTGTCGTGCGCGGTCCGCGCCAGTAGGCGGCCAGTTCGCGGTGGGCGGGTGTGGCGGCCAGCCGCCGGGCCCGGACCTGCGCGGAGGTGACATCGCCCGCCTCGGCCGCAAGCGGTTCGACGTATGCCTGCCAGCCTTCGAGGTGGCAGCGCGACCAGGCGATGCCGCGCTCGGGCAGCCGGTCGGCGGCATCCCACAGACCTTCGGGTACAGGACCGTCGAGGCACCACACCACGGCGGCGGGCTCGCCCGTTTCCCAGTCGCCCGGCCGGCCGCACCGGGGCGCGGCCCCCGCCGCCTCCAGATATCCGGCCAGCGACTTCGTCAGTACGGGAGCACCGAGCAGCAACACGTCCCGGCGCCCGGCGGGCCACACGGCCCGGCCCGCCCGGCCGCACTCCTCGGCGTACCCGGCCTGCTCGAACGCCGCCACGAGCCGGTCGACTTCGGCGTCCGCCCGCTCGACCGGCCCACCGGCGAGCCGGGACAGGAGCTCCCCCTGTTCCGCCTCGCCCGCAGCGACCCGGAGGAACTCCCCGTCGGCCGTACGGACGGCCAGGCCACCGTCGGGGACGGCGACGACTTCGACACCCGGTGCGAGCAGACTGCGCGACACGTCACTTCTCCCGTGAACAAGGGGCTTACACACAAAGGGACTTGGCACGCGGGCCCACCGAGAGGCAGTCGGCGGGCCCGCGAGCGAGGGTCAGCCCTCGGTCACTCCTCGGTGGCGTCGAAGGGGTTCTCGACGAGAGCGTTGGAGTGGGAGGCCGAGTCGTGGGCCAGCTGGCCGGGGTCGGCGATCGGCGTGAAGACCTGGTCGTCCTTCATGAACTTTCCTCCATCACAAGGGAGTTGCGGCGATCGGTCGATCACCACGCGAGAACGTTATTGAATATGATTGTCATTTGAAAGAGCGCAGCGGGTGATCTGGGTAACACACCGGCCAATCCCCCTCGGGGTCCCGCCCGACGCGGCCCGCGACCCGCAGCACGTCCGCGAGGAACCCGGGCGTGACGACCTCCTTCGGCGGCCCGTCGGCCACCACACCGCCGTCCCGCAGCGCGACGATCCGCTCGGCGAAGCGGGCGGCGTGCGCCAGGTCGTGCAGCACCATGACCACGGTCAGGCCGCGCTCCTCGCGCAGCCTCACCACCGTTTGCAGGACGTCGAGTTGATGGTGCAGATCCAGGTACGTGGTCGGCTCGTCGAGCAGCAGTACGCGGGTGTCCTGGGCGAGCGCCATGGCCAGGCGCACCCGCTGCCGTTCGCCGCCGGAGAGCGCGTCGACGGGCCGTTCGGCCCAGTCCGCCACACCGACATCGTCCAAGGCGCGGCGCACCACGGCGTCGTCGCCCTCGCGCAGCATGCCGAGCGGGCCGCGCGCCGCGTACCGCCCTTGCCGTACGAGCTGCCGTACGGTCATCCCGGGTACCGCCGGGGCCGACTGGTGCAGCAGCGCCACATGGCGGGCCGTGGCACGCCGCGAGCGCCGGGCCAGGTCGTGACCGCCCACCAGGACCCGCCCCTCACCGGGCCGAAGGAGCCCGGCGACGATCCGCAACAGGGTCGACTTGCCGCAGCCGTTGAGGCCGACGAGAGCGGTCAGCTCTCCCGGTTCGACGGCCACGTCGACGCCGCGCAGGACGGGGCGGCCGGGGTATCCGAAGTGGACTCCTTCTACGCGGATGCCCACGGGTTCACTCATGCTGTGACCTCAACTGTCCTTAGCCGTCCTTAACTGTTCTTTGCGACAAGGGCCCTTGGGGCGCCGACCGCGCCGGGATGCGTCTCCGCGGCAAAGGGCCTTCGTGACCGCAGCGGCCTAGAAGTCCTGGGCGGGCGTGCGGCGTACGACGATCAGCAACAGCACCGCGCCCACACACGCGGTGAGCGCTCCGACGGGCACGGTCAGCCGGTCGGAGTCGAGGGCCAGGGCGAGCAGCCGCGACAGTGCCTGCGCGGCGGCGTCCGCGCCGCACACCACGACCGCTCCCAGCAGCGCCGCCCCGGGCAGCGCGAGACGCAGGTCGGCGCCGAACACCGCCACGGCGACATGCGGCACGAGCAGACCGACGAAGCCGAGGGCTCCCACGGAGGCCACGGCGCCCGCCGTCAGCGCCACGGCGCACAGCAGCGCCAGGGACCGGGCCCGTACGACCGACAGGCCGGCCGCGGCGGCGAGTTCGTCGCCGCAGCGCAGCAGGGTCAGCGGCCCGGCACACAGCCAGGCCACGACTCCCCAGGCGAGCGCCCAGGGCCACAGGAGGTGCCAGTGCTCCCATACGCGGCCTTCGGTGGTGCCGACCAGCCACTGGACCACGCTGCCCAGTTCGCCCGGGGCGACGAGCAGCACCATGGCGGTGAGTCCGCCGAGTACGGCGGAGACGAGCACTCCGTGCACGGCGGTCTGTGCGGGATCCGCACGGCCGCGTCCGGCGAGGAGCCATAGGAGGCCGGCCCCGGCCAGACCGCCCGCGAGGGCCGCGATGACCACGGCGAGCGGTGACTGCCAGCCCGCCAGGCCGAGCCCGGTCGCCGTGACCGCCCCGAGTACGGCGCCCGGCGTCACACCCGTGACCTCGGGTCCGGCCAGCGGATTGCGGAGCGCCGACTGCAGGACCAGACCCGCGACACCGAGACAGCCGCCCGCCCCGAGCGCCACGAGGAGGCGGGGCACGCGGAGGTTGAACAGCACGTGCCGGTCCATCGTGCCGCCCCCGCCGGACAGTACGTCCCAGGCCACGGAGGGGGACATGGCCCGCCCGGACAGGAGCGATGCGCAGGTGGCGGCCAGGATGAGCCCGGCGAGTACGCCGAAGCGCCTCACCGTCCGTGCGGTCCGCGCCACCGGTTCTTCCCCCTTGGCCCGCACCCTCCGCGTCGGCCGTACGACCTCGGTCTTCGGCATCCCCTTCGTCGCTCCTGCCCCCTCCGTCACCCGTGCCCTCTCCCTCATCGCGCCCTCCTCAGCAGGGCGACCCCGGCCGGCACCCCGAGCAGGGCCGTCCAGGCGCCGACCGGGATCTCCACCGGCGCGAGCGCGAGCCGGGCCGGTACGTCCGCGAGGGCGACGACGACCGCGCCCCAGGCCGCCGACCAGGGCAGCCAACCCACCGCGTCGGAGCGGGGGTTGAGCCTGCGGGCCAGCTGCGGCGCGAGGAAGCCCACCCACGCGACGGGTCCGCACACCGCGGTCACGGGCGCGATCAGCACCACGGCGACGGCCAGCGCCGCGAACCGGGCCCGCCGTGCTCGTACGCCGAGAGCTTCGGCGTCGTCGTCGCCGAGACGGAGCACCGCGAGCACCGGCGCGCACAGCACAAGCGCCGGAAGCGCGATCAGGAGCCACGGCCACAGGCCGGTGACGTCCTCCCAGGTGCGCGCCGACAGCGAGCCGAGCAAGTACCGGTAGATCAGCTGCAGATCGAGCTGATCGGCCATCACCATCAGGACCAGCAGCGCGGCCTGCAGCGCCGCCGCGACGGCGGCACCGGTGAGCAGTACGGCGGACGGGCTGCGCCCGAGCCCCGCCGCGAGCAGCGTGAGTCCGCCGCCCAGCGCCGCCCCGCCGATGGCGAGCAGCGGCTGGACGGCGGCGGGCACGGCCACGGCGAGCACCAGCGGTGCGGCCACCCCGAGCGCCGCGCCGGACGAGACGCCCAGCATCTCGGGGACGGCCAGGGGGTTGCGCAGCGCCTCCTGCAGTACGAGTCCGGCCGCCCCCAGGCAGGCGCCGGCGAGCAGTGCCAACACCAGCCGGGGTACGCGGAGTTCGCAGACGACCACCTGAGTGATCTCGTCGCCCCCGAACAGCCGGTGCGGCGGCACGTAGGGCGTGCCCAGGCTCAGGGCGCACCATGACGCGACGGCCAGCAGGACACCGAGGACCAGGAGCTGGGACCCCGTCCGCCGTCGCGCGGGCTCGGCCGGATGCCCGTCGGGCCCGGGGGCCGGTGCCTTCGTTTCGGATATCGCCGCCCGCACGCTCACTTCAGCGCGGCCGCGGCCTCGTCGAGGACGATGCCGAGGGAGCGGGTGCCGCGGCCCTTCGCCCAGATCTCCGAGTTGACCTCGTGGACGTCACCGTTCTTGACGGCGGGAATCTTCCCCCACAGCGGGTTCTTCGCCAGCTTCTCGGACAGCTTGCCGTCCGCCTCGCCGAAACTCATGGTCTCGACGAAGAGCACGTCCACGCCTTGCGCGAGGATCTCTTCGAGGCTGTAACTGCCGTCCACGCCACGGGACTTCCAGGGATAGTCGGCCAGCTTAGGGAAGAGTCCGGCGGCCACGTCCGTGCCCGGGGTGGCGACGCCGAAGTTCTCGTCGCTCCCGTAGATGATGAGTGCGGTCCTGTCGCTCCTGGTCCGCTCGGCCTCGGCCAGCTTGGTGCGGAACGCCTTCTCCGCCTTCTCGCCCTGTGCCGTACGGCCGGTGAGTGCGGCGACATCCCGCAGATAGCTCACGCTGTCCTGCCACTTCCCGGGCTGTACGGGCCAGAAGGTGGTGGCCCCCTTCAGCGCGGGCGCGAGCTTGCCGTGGGTGTCCTCGAGGCCGATCACCAGGTCGGGCTTGTGGGACAGGATCGCCTCGACCTCCGGTGCGATGAAGCCGCCGGGGATCACCTCGACCTGCTTCGCCTTCTCCTTGCCCAGGAAGCCGGGCTGGGCGAGGAGTTCGTTGTTGGTGGCGGTGGGGACGATGCCGAGCTCGGTCAGGATGTCGTCGCACAGGGCGACCAGACACACGATCCGCTCCGGCTTCTTCTCCAGGGAGATCTTGACGCCGTTGGCATCCGTCAACTCCCTTGTCACCTCGATCGGTTCGACCGTCACATCGGTCTTCTCCCCCTGCGCCTTATCCGTCGTGGCCGGCTCGGCGTCACCGCCGCATCCCACCAGGACGGAACCCAGGACCGCGGCGGCGATCCCGCATCGGACAGCTCTCGAGATCGAGCGCAGCATCGATGCCCCCACTTTCTTCTCGCATGTTCGGAACGCGGCCGACCATACATGATAATCATTTTCATATACATCCCCGATCGTTCCGCCCTGCGAAGCCTCGACGGGCGGACGGTCCGCTCCCGCACGCCGATGGAGGCCCGCCATGACCGCCGACCCGCTGCTCCTCGTCTCCGACCACATCGAGGGGTGCGTCCAGGTGGTGACGGTGCCGGACGGCATCGAGGCGGGCCGCCTGACAGGGCGTCACCTCTCGGAGCACGCAGGGTTCTTGGCCCTGCCGGGCGGACGGGTGGCCTGCGTGGACGACCGCCGCGGCGAACTCCTCGTACTCGACCCTTACGGTCGCGACCTGGTGGCGGCCACCGTCCCGGTGGCGGTGCCGGCCGAGCATCTGGCGGCAGATCCGGGCGGACGGTGGGTGGCCGTCACAACCGGACTCGGCAAGAACCCCGAGCCCTGGTCGGACCTGCTGACCGTCGTCGACCTGGCCACGGGGGACGCCGCCCGCGTTCGTACGCGCCGAGGCGAGCCCGGCGTGACGGTCCTCGGGTCCGACGATCCGCTCGTGGTCCTGCGCCACCGGGAGCCGGGCGCGCTGGCCGTCCACCGGTTCGCCGACCTGCTCGCCGCGGCACCCGGGTGCCCGCGGGTAGAGCCGGCCGCCTCGCTTCCGCTGCCGGACGACGGCCACGGTGACGCCCAAGACCCCGTCCACGACCGGGTGTTCGCGGCCACCGGCGCGGGGGTGCACCGGGCACGCCGGGAAGTTGACGGCCTCATCGCGGAGCCGGTGATCCCGTGGGGCGGAGCTGCCCGCGGCTGGTACCTGCGCCTCGATACGCGGCGCAGGGCGCTCCGGTCGACTCTGCGCGGCGGACCCGCCGATCCGTTGCGCTGGCCGGAGTGGACCAACCACGCATGGACCTGCGAACTGGACACGGACGCCACGTCACTGACCGACCTCGGCCCCGGACTCGTCTTCCGGCTGGCCCTCGCTCAGGAGCATGCCGCGTTCGCCCGCATCCACCCCGACGGCGACGAACTGATCCTGCTGAGCGACGACGGAACCCTCCGGCGCACCGGGCTGCCACCGATGGAGGGCGCCCCGGCCCGCGGCTCCACACCCTGGGAGGGCGTCCAGCGCCGCGCCGTGGCCGCGTCACCAGGCGCGGACTGGGTGGCGGTCACCCGCGGGGGTCATGGCGAAGTCCATGTCGTGGACGCGCGATCCGCCGGCGAGGCCACCCGCCTGAAGCTGGACACACCACTCCATCACGGCGGGCACCTCCTGCTGCTCGCGCAGGGGGATGGCGCGGACGGTGACACGGTCGGGCGCTGACGGCCTCGGGCTCTGGACGAGCCGCCCGCCCGACGCTCCATCCCCCTTGCTTGATCTATCGATATTCGATAGATTTCCATCGCAGATCGATGGAAGGATGGGTCATGGGAAAACTGGCAGTGCGGGCGCTGCGCGCCGTACTCGTGGTGGTGCTCACCGGCACCGTGTGCGTACAGGCACTGATGCTGTGGGCGCTGATCAGCGGGAACGACCCGGAGGACGGATCACTCCCGCTGACCCCGCTGCGCGTGATCACGATCCTCGGCATCGGGGCGGCCCAGGTCGCCCTGGTCTGCGTATGGCGGCTGGTGACGATGGTGCGACGCGGAACCGTCTTCTCCCCCGCCGCCTTCCGATACGTGGACGGCATCATCGGCGCGATCGTCGCGGCCGCTCTCGTCTGGTTCGCGGTCACGGCCCTCAACGCGCCCGGCCAGCGGGAGGACCCCGGAGTCACCCTCATCATGGGCGGGATCGGCCTGGCCATCCTGGGAGTCGCGCTCATCGTGCTCGTGCTGCGGATGCTGCTCGCCCAGGCCGTCGCCCGCGACGCCGAAGCGGCCCAGATGCAGGCCGAGCTGGACGAGGTGATCTGATGCCGATCGCCGTCGACATCGACGTGATGCTGGCCAAGCGCAAGATGTCCGTGGGTGAACTCGCCGACCGTGTGGGGATCACTCCCGCCAACCTGGCGGTCCTCAAGAACGGCCGCGCCAAGGCGGTGCGCTTCGCGACGCTGGCCGCGCTCTGCGAGGTGCTCAAGTGCCAGCCGGGCGACCTGCTTCGCTGGGAGGCCGAGGACTCCGTGGACGGATGAACCGTGCCTGCCGGAGCGTCCGGCCCAGGGACTTGTCCGACGGATCTTGTGGCGGCCTCAGTCCCACCCGAACGTCCAGTACGGGGCGGTCAGCAGGTAAGTGGCGTACTCGCGGATGGTGCTCATGCCGAAGTTCGCGAGCGCGTCCGGGCAGAACGCCATGTGCTCGGCGGCCAGCAGTTCCGCCTCACCCCGCGTGGTCGGCGGGGCGGCCGCGGACACGATCAGTGCGCAGCCCGCCACCACCACCCGGGCGCCGAACCGGTCCTCCCAGGTGCGCAGGACGGCGCACAGGCGGGCGACGTCGCGTTCATAGTCGGCGGCCCAACTCCAGCCGATGGCAGCCGGTATGTCGGCGCTCCGGCGCGCCGGAACCAGGGCGATCCACGAGGTCTGCCCGTCGAAGTCGTACTGGTCGGGGCCGGGCTCGAGCATCAGCCGTGCGACATGCTCGGCGGCGGTCTCCGGCACGTCGGGCGCGTGGCGCACGGCTTGGGCGAGGCCGGGCCATGCGGCGCCGAAGGGTGCGCGGATATGGCGGTAGGCCGGTCGGATCGGACGCCGGGCCCAGTGCCCGGCCAGCACCTCGACGGCGTCGTGGTCCCCGGGGCGCGACACGGTCTCCGGGGCCAGGTCGCTGCCTCCTCGTACGCTCATGTCGGGGCCTATGAGCACCGGAAGGAGTCCGAGTGCCCGCGCGGGTCGCAGTGCGGCCCAACTCCCGGATGACGCGGGCGAATCGGACACCCACAGCAGCGGTTCGTGCCAGGTGCCCTCGATGGTGTCGCAGGTCGTCGAGCCCGCGGGCAGCGACAGCCCCAGGGAGGCGCCGGTGGGGTCCGACGCGAGGTGGTGCAGAGGGTTCGAAGGAGACGCGGGCGTGGTCATGCGGGGACTGTAGGACGGCGCGGCTTCTCTGTCAGGGCCGGATCGAATCCGCACGGCGATCCCGCTGCCAGGGCAGGGGCGGATCCGCACCACGATCCCGCGGCCAGGACAGGAGCGGATCCGCACCACGCCCCCCTGTCAGGGCAGGATCGAGTCCACGTATCCGCCGTCCACCCGCAGCGCGCCCCCTGTGGTGGCGCTCGCCTGGTCCGACGCGAGGTACACGACCATGTGGGCGATCTCCTCGGGTTCGATCAGGCGCTGCAGCAACGACTGCGGGCGATGCTCGCGCATGAAGGTGCGCTGGGCCTCGTCCCACGGCAGGTTCCGGTCGACCAACTCGTACACGAAGTCCTCCACGCCCCCGGTGTGCGTGGGGCCGGCGATCACCGAGTTCACGGTCACGCCCGAGCCTGCGGCCTGCTTCGCGAAGCCCCGGGTGACCGCGAGCAGCGCCGTCTTCGACATGCCGTAGTGGATCATCTCCGCGGGGATCACCACCGCGGAGTCGCTGGCGATGTTCTGGATCCGGCCCCAGCGCCGCTCGGTCATGCCGGGCAGGTACTGACGGATGAGCCGTACCGCGGCCAGCACGTTGACCTCGAAGTAGCGCCGCCATTCGTCGTCGCTGATGTCCAGCGGGTCGGCCGGTCCGAAGATACCGAGGTTGTTCACCAGGATGTCCACCCGCGGCAGCGCCTCCGCGACCTGCCGCGCACCGTCCGCGGTCGTGACGTCGGCGGCCACCGGCACCAGGTCGGCGTCCGGTACCGCGCCCCGGATCCGCCCGATGGCTTCGTGTACGCGTACCTCGGTCCGGCCGCTGATGCCGACGCGCGCTCCCGCGCGCGCCAGTTCGGTGGCGATGGCGGCGCCGATGCCCTGGGTGGAGCCGGTAACCAGGGCGGTACGTCCCGTCAGATCGATATGCATGGGAAGCGGTACTCCTCCGCGTCGGTAAGCGTGTGGCGGCAGGCGTGGTGAGGCCGGCGCGTGGCGGCCTCTACCCAGTCTTGCCCGCGCCAAGGGAGGGTGCTGCCTGAGCCTCGGCCGCCTTGGCTCGGCCACCTCGGCTCCGCCACCTTGGCTCGGCCGCCTTGCCGGCGGTTCCGTGCACACAGCATTTTTGACAGGCCCTTGACAAATGACGGGTGGCATCGCCAGCATGCAAGACGTTCGCAGTTCTGCGCAATCAGCCGCACTGAACACGCAATTCACGCATCGCCGGGAAGGCGCTCAGTCGCCGCACTCGCAACGCGCACTTTGCCGCACCCGCAAGGCACACCCCACAGCACGCGCAAGGCACACCGCCAGCCCCACCACGTCACACCCGCAGCAAGCGCGGCCAGCGCGCGCCCTGCCTGACACACCCCCAAGCGTCAGGAGGATGCCCCATGCCCTCACGCCCTCGTACGGGGCTGAGACTGCTCAGCGCACTCGCCCTCGTCCTGACCGGCGGCACCGTCGCGTCGGTCCCGGCCTCCCCGGCCGTGCCGGACATTCCGCCCGCGGACTATCAGCAGGTCCAACTCGCCACCGGTGGCGCTGAATTGGGCGAGCCCATGTCGCTCACCGTGCTGCCGGACCGCTCGGTCCTGCACACCGCGCGCGACGGCACGATCCGCTTCACCGATGCCGCGGGCAGCACCACGACGGCCGGGAAGCTGGACGTGTACACGCATGACGAGGAGGGGCTGCAAGGCATCGCGGCGGCTCCGGACTTCGCCACGAGCCGCCATGTCTACGTGTACTACTCCCCCAAGCTCAACACCCCCGGCGGCGACGCCCCGGTGACCGGCAGCGCGGCCGACTTCGAGGCGTGGAAGGGGCATCTCAACCTCTCCCGGTTCACGCTCAAGTCCGACAACACTCTCGACATGGCCGGCGAGAAGGTCGTGCTCGAGGTGGCCAACGACCGCGGCCAGTGCTGCCACGTGGGCGGCGACATCGACTTCGACGCCGCCGGGAACCTGTATCTGACGACCGGCGACGACACCAACCCGTTCGACTCCAGCGGGTACGCGCCGATCGATGAACGCACCGACCGCAACCCTCAGTTCGACGCCCAGCGCTCCTCCGGGAACACCAACGACCTGCGCGGCAAGCTGCTGCGCATCAAGCCGACCGCCGACGGCGGCTACACGATCCCGTCGGGCAACCTCTTCACCCCGGGTACGGCGAACACGCGGCCCGAGATCTACGCGATGGGCTTCCGCAACCCGTTCCGTATGAACGTCGACAAGGCGACCGGCATCGTCCACCTCGGCGACTACGGTCCCGACGCGG
This sequence comes from Streptomyces sp. N35, assembly GCF_016464295.1. Lineage (NCBI taxonomy): Bacteria > Bacillati > Actinomycetota > Actinomycetes > Kitasatosporales > Streptomycetaceae > Streptomyces > Streptomyces sp. N35. The sequence goes on from NZ_JAEIMH010000011.1 coordinate 120,046, forward strand.
GCGGCGGCGACGCGAACCGGGGCCCCGGCGGCCAGGTCGAGTTCGACCGGGTCACCGGTCCGGGCAACTTCGGCTGGCCGTACTGCACCGGCACCAACACCACCAACGAGACGTACAACGAGTTCACCTTCCCCAGTGGCCCTTCCGGCGCCAAGTACGACTGCGCGGGCGGGCCGACGAACAACTCGTTCCGCAATACCGGGCAGTCCGAGCTGCCGCCCGCGAAGGCCAGTTGGATCACCTACGGCTGGGAGGGTTCGCCGCCGGAGTTCGGCAGCGGCTCCGAGTCGCCGATGGGCGGCGAGGTCTATCGCTACGACCCGGCGCTGGACTCGGACGTGAAGTTCCCGCAGTCCCTGGACGGCCGGTTCTTCGCCACCGAGTACGGCCGCAAGTGGATCAAGGCGATCGAGGTGAAGGGCGACGGTTCGCCCGGCGTGATCGAGGACTTCCCCTGGACCGGCACACAGATCATCGACAGCGACTTCGGCCCGGACGGCGCGCTGTACGTCCTCGACTACGGGACAGGCTCCAACAACCAGGCGCTGTACCGCATCGATTACCTGGCGGGCAGCAACCGCAGCCCGATCGCGAAGGCCGTCGCCGACAAGACCTCCGGCGCGCTGCCGCTGACCGTGGCGTTCTCGTCCGCGGGCAGCTCCGACCCCGAGGGCCAACCCCTCACGTACCACTGGGACTTCGGCGACGGCTCCACCTCGACGGAGGCCAGCCCCTCGCATACGTACACCACGCAGGGCACGTATCGTCCGACGCTCACCGTGAAGGATCCGGAGGGCCTGACCGGCTCCTTCAGCCTGGTGATCACAGCGGGAAACACGGCCCCCACCGTCACCCTGGCCAAGCCGCTCGACGGTCAGCTCTTCTCCTTCGGCGACACCGTCCCGTTCGAGGTGAGCGTGAGCGATCCGGAGGACGGTGCGATCGACTGCGCGAGGGTCGAGGTCACCTATCTGCTCGGGCACGACAGCCATGAGCATGCGATCACCTCGAAGAACGGCTGCAGCGGCACGATCGCGGTGCCGGCCGACGGCGAGCACGACAGTGCGGCGAACCTGTACGGCGTCTTCGACGCCGAGTACACCGACGAGGCCGGCCTGACCACGCACAGCAAGCGCGTCCTGCAGCCGCGCCACCGGCAGGCCGAGCACTTCTCCGCCCAGTCCGGCATCCAACTCGCCGCGCACGGGCCGGCCGAGGGCGCCCACACCGTCGGGTTCACGGACGACGGCGACTGGATCTCCTTCAAGCCGTACGCACTGGGCGACGTCACCTCCTTCACCGCCCGGATCTCCTCGGGCGGCGCGGGCGGCACCCTCGAAATCCGCGCCGGCTCACCGGCCGGGACCCTGCTCGGCGCGGTGAACGTGCCGGTGACCGGCGGCTGGGAGAACTTCCAGAACGTGTCGACGAACCTGTCCCGAGCGCCCTCGGGCACCACGGACCTGGTGCTGGTCTTCAAGGGCCCGACCGGTCAGGGCAACCTCTTCGACGTCGACGCCTTCACTCTCGGCACCACCACCCGCGCGAAGAAAGGACGTTGACGATGAGGAACCTCCGCAAACGTCTGCGGCGCGGGCCCGCCGCCCTGGTGCTCGCACTCGCCGCGACGCTGATCGCACCCGTCTCCTCGGCCGCCCCCGTCCCCTCGGCCGCCGCAGCGCCCTTCGAGGTTCTGGTCTTCTCCGAGACGGCCGGGTTCCGGCACGATGCGATCCCGGCCGGCATCGAAGCACTGCGAACGCTCGGCGGGCAGAACGAGTTCACCGTCACGGCGACCGAGGACTCGTCGGTCTTCTCCGAGCAGAGCCTGTCCGGATACGAGGCCGTGGTCTTCCTCAACACCACGGGCGACGTCCTCACCGACGCACAACAGGGCGCTCTGCAGTCGTACGTGGATTCCGGCGGCGGTTACGTCGGCGTGCACGCCGCGGCAGACACCGAGTACGACTGGCCGTACTACGGACAGCTGGTCGGGGCGTGGTTCAAGAGCCATCCCGCGATCCAGCAGGCCACCGTCGTCAACGAGGACCGCGGCCACCCGGCGACCGCGCACCTGGGTGCCACCTGGTCACGGACTGACGAGTGGTACAACTACCGCGCCGATCCGCGGGCCGGGGTGCGGGTGCTCCAGTCGCTGGACGAATCCACGTACAGCGGCGGGGAGATGGCGGGCGACCACCCCATCACCTGGTGCCACGCGCAGGGGCAGGGGCGTTCCTTCTACACCGGGCTCGGGCATACCGCCGAGTCGTACGCCGATCCCGCCTTCCGGGCGTTGCTGCTCGGCGCGGTCCGGTACGCGGCCGGGCAGGCACCGGCGGACTGCTCGCCCAAGCCGGGCGCGGCGACGGTGGAGGCCGAGTCGTTCACCTCGGGCTCCGGGGTGCAGAGCGCAGCTCATGCACCGGCCAGCGGTGGGCAGACTCTCGGCTACATCGACAACGGCGACTGGGCCGCGTACGCGAGCGTGTCCACCGAGGGCGCGCGCCGCTTCACCGCGAAGGTGTCCTCGGCCGGTGCGGGCGGCACCGTCGAGATCCGCTCCGGCACGGCCGACGGGACGCTCCTGGGGTCGGTGCAGGTGCCGGTGACCGGCGGCTGGGAGACGTTCACGACCGTGACCGCGGAGCTGAGCGGCTCCGGATCAGGACCGCTCGTCCTCCGGTTCACGGGCGGCTCGGGCGCACTGTTCGACCTCGACACCTTCTCGCTGACCACCGAACCGACCGCCGAGGCCGGGTCGGCGAACGTGCATCTCTTCTACTACCCCTGGTACGGAAGCCCGGCGGTGCACGGCAGTTGGCGGCACTGGCCCCAGGGCGGGCACACCCCGCCCGAGGACATCGGCGCCGACTTCTACCCGGCGCTCGGCCCGTACGACTCCGGCGACATGGCGGCCGTCGTGGCGCAGCACATGCGGTGGGTGAAGCAGTCCGGCGCCGGCGTGATCGTCTACAGCTGGTGGGGCCGCGGCGGTTACGAGGACCAGCTCGCGAAGGGTGTCCTCGACGCGGCCGCGAAGGAAGGCATCAAGGTCGCCTGGCACTTGGAGCCGTACGGGGAACGGACCGCGGAATCGACGGTGGACGACATCGAGTACATCAACGCCGCCTACGGCGGCCACCCGGCCTTCTACCGCTCGGCGGAGCACGGCGGGAAGTCCGCGTTCTACGTCTTCGAGAGCCTGCGGATCACCGACTGGTCGGCGCTCGACGAGGTGACGGACACGAGCATCGTGCTCGCGCAGACCACCGACACCACGAAGATCGCGCACTTCTCGGGTCTGTACACCTACGACGGCATCGCGGGGGCCACCGCTCCCGGCTGGAAGCAGGCCGGGGACTATGCGCGGGCCAACGGTCTGGTCTGGGCGCCGTCGGTCGCACCCGGGTACCTGGACGACCGTGCGGTGCCGGGCAACACCACGCCCACGGTGGACCGTGCGGACGGTGCGGCCTACGACAAGCAGTGGAACAACGCCCTGGACCCGGCGATCGGCGGCTCTCCGTCGTGGGTGTCGGTGACGTCGTTCAACGAGTGGCACGAGGGCAGCTCCATCGAACCCGCGGACAGTTCACCACCGGGCGGCCACGGCTATCTGACCTTCGACGGGGCGTACGGGAAGACGGGTGAGGCTGCGGAGACGGCGTATCTGGACCGTACGGCCTACTGGGTGGGCCGGTTCGAGGAGGCTCGCCGCTAAGGGTTCGGCCCGCTCTTAGGCGGAGCCTCGGTTTCGAAGACACGGCGCCCGCACCGAACGGGGTGCGGGCGCCGTCGCTGTCCCGGGCTTCCGGCACGGGGGACATGGGGCGCCCGGGAACGCCGCCTGTGCGCGTCCGGGGCAGGAAGCACACGCAATTGGCAGCTGAAACACCGCACGACGCGTATCACGGGGGAACGCTGCGCCGTGCGGTGCCTCTCCAGTCTCCTCGGCGGTACGACGCCGCTCGCCGGCGTTCGGCGGGTACGCACCTGTCGAAAGTCACCCCCGGTCAGGCGGGTCCCGACCGTCCCGACCGCACGGCTCACTGGTCGCACAGCCCGGCGCGATAGGCGATACGCGCTGCCGCCACCCGGTTGGCGGCGCCCAGGCGCTCCAGGATCTGCGAGACGTGGCCCTTGACGGTGCCCTCCGTCATCCCCAGTTCTGCGCCGATCTCCTGATTCGACAGACCGTGGGCGAGCAGCCGCAACACGTCCAACTGGCGATCGGTCAGCGACTGCACCAGGGCCGCCTGTGGACCGTCGCCGGTCATGACGTCGATGACCTTGCCGGTGACCGCGGGGGCGAACACCGCACCGCCCTGCGCCACATTGCGCAGCGCGCCCAGGAGTTCACCCGGCGGGGTGTCCTTGAGCAGGAAGCCCACCGCGCCGGCGGCCAGGGCCTGCTCCACATACGCGTCGTCGCCGAAGGCGGTCAGGGCCACGACCGCGGGCGGCGCGGGCAGACGCCGCAGGGCCCGCGTGGCGGCGATACCGTCGGTGCCCGGCATCCGGATGTCCATGAGCACGAGGTCGGGCAGCAGCACCCGCGCCTGGTCGATCGCGGAACGCCCGTCCCACGCCTCGGCCACCACCCGCAGATCGCCGCTGGAGTCGACGATGGTCCGCAGGCTCTGCCGTGCGGCGGGATCGTCGTCGGCGAGCAGGACTGTGATCATGCACCCCATCGTGGGGCCGCCGACGCGGGGCACTGCGCGGCGCCGGGCCGAACGGGTGAGCACCGCACGGCCCGACGGCCCATGCGGGGCGCGGCTGATCTACGTTGGCGGCATGCACGGCCCTTCGCCGTCCCGCTGGACGCCGCGCCGGATCGACACGGCGGTGACGGCAGCGGCGGTCACCATCGGATTCGCCGACTCCTGGGTCAAGCCCTACAGCGGTCTGCTCACCGGGCTGCCCACCCCGGTGATCGCCCTCGTCTCCGCCGCCGTCGCCACCGCGCTGTGGTGGCGCCGGCGCTGGCCGGGCGCAGTCACCGGCGTCGTGATGGCGGCGTACGGGGTGGGCTTCACTCCCGTGACCCTGGGCATCGCCCTGTTCACCGTCCGCGGGGGGTACCGGCGTCGCCTCCCTGCGCTCGCGGGCTTCGCCGTCGCGGGGTTCGCGGCCGGTCTGATCGGGCTGCGCGGCGGGCTGCCCGAGGCGGGGGTGCGGGAGGCCGCCTACTCACTTGCGATGATCATCGGCCCGCTCATGGTCGGCTACGCGGTCGGGGTACGACGTGATCTGGTGGCCGCCGCCGAGGAGCACCTCGCGGATCTGCGCCGGCAGCAGGAGCTGCTCGCCGAGCGGGCCCGGGCCGATGAACGCGCGGGCATCGCACGGGAGATGCACGACGTGGTGGGCCACCGGGTGAGCAACATCGTGCTCGCCGCGGGCGCGCTGCAGGTGGGACCGGCCGCCGACCGGCCGGAGATCACGCGGACCGTGGAACGTATCCGCAGGGACGGCCGCCAAGCGCTCGAAGAACTGCGCGAGATCCTGGACGTACTCGATCCGGCCGGGCGGGAGCGGCCCGGGTCCCTCGAGCAGTCCGACGCCGATCTGCGCACCTTGGTCGAGGGGGCCCGAGCGCACGGCCAGGCGGCGGAGCTCGCGGTCAACGGCCACCCCGAACTCCTGCCGTACCCGATGCGGCGCGCCCTGCAGCGCGTGGTGCAGGAATCCCTCACCAACGCCGCCAAGCACGCGCCCGGGGCGCCCGTACGGGTGGAGGTGGACTGCCGCAGGGACGGGGTCGCACTCCGCGTCCTCAACACCGCACCCACGCGGCCCGCGTCGCCCGAACTGCCCAGCGGGGGCCGCGGTCTGCCGGGGCTCGCCGAGCGGGTCGGCCTGCTCGGCGGCACGCTGGTCACCGGACCGTATGACGGCGGCTATGTGGTGGAGGCGTTCATCCCGCACCACCGGCCGCCCACCGCCCACGACACTTCAGGAACGCCATGACGATCCGGGTACTGATCGCCGACGACAGCGCGATCACCCGCCGCGGACTGACATGGATCATCGAATCCAGCGGTGACATGGAGGTCTGCGGTGAGGCCGCCGACGGCGCCCAGGCCGTGGCCCTTGCCGGCGAGCTCGGCCCCGACGTGGTCCTCCTCGACATCCGGATGCCGAACGTGGACGGACTCGCCGCGCTGCCCGAACTGCTGCGCACGCCCCGCCCGCCCCGGGTGATCGTGCTGGCCACCTTCCACGAGGACGCCCAGGTGGCCGAGGCGCTGCGCACGGGTGCGGTCGGCTTCCTGCTCAAGGACACGCCGCCCGACGACCTGCTGCGCGCCATCCGCGAGGTCCACGCCGGAAACGCCACGCTCGGTCCGGCGGTGGCCCGGCGCCTGCTGGACGCGCGCGCCGGGCGGACCACCACGGCCACACCCGAGGAACAGCGTCGGCTGGCCACGCTCAGCGCCCGGGAGCGCGACGTACTGCGCCTGCTGGCGCGCGGTCTGACGAACGCGGATATCGCCGCCGAACTGGGCACCACCGAGGGCACGGTGAAGGGATACGTCAGCAATGTGCTGGCCAAGCTCGACGCGGACAGCCGTGTGCGGGCCGCGACCCTTGCGTACCGCGCGGGGCTTGACCGGGACTGAGCGTCGGGGCCGGAACCTGATCAGGGCGCGGTGCCGGCTCCGGCTCCGGCCCCTGCTCCCGCTCCCGCTCCCGCTCGGCTCCGGCCCCGCTCCCGCATCCTCAGTCCGCGCCCCCGCGGCACAAGTCCGCAACGCTCAACAGCCGCCCGTGCTGGTCCACCACACGCCGCCGCGTCCGCTTCGACCGGCTCCGGCTGGGAGTGTCGTACCGCGAGGGGCGCAGTCCCGCTTCGAGGATCCACTCGTGGATCTCCCGCAGATCGGGCTGACGCGGTTCGTTGATCTGCCGGATCCGCTCACGCAGCCGGGGCACCTCCGCGATCAGGACAGGCGACAGGTATGTCGTGGCGATCGGTGCCGGCGGCGCCCCGCCCATGTGCACGGTGCGCCGGTGCACCAGGGTGGAGTCGCCCGGCGCGCACGGCAGGAGCTTCGCGATGTCCGGCGGCGGCGCTTCGTACCGCAGCCGGCACGACACCGAAATACCGAGCAGCGCGGCGGCACTGGCGCCCGGCCGGACCACCTGTACGTAGGCGTACGTGCCGTCGTGGTCGCCGTAGACCCTGCGGCGGGTCCGCAGGTGACGCAGCGCTCGCCGCACGGTCTCGCGGTGGACGCCGAAGTTCTCCGCGAGGTCACGCTCCGGGGGCAGCCTGAGGTCACACCCGCCCTGTTGCTCCTCGATCAGCCCCAGGATCTGGTCCGCGACTTCGAGGTAGCGCGGTGGTGCGGGAGGCATCGTGAAGGTTCCTCGGTAGCTCGCTGAGGACAGAGGGGGCCTTACGAGTCTCGAAGCGGAGCATGGGGGTGCGTGCTGACCAGGGACGGGGGCATGCCTGACGAAAGTCAGGGGGCCGGCAGTCCGCCGGGGCCCTGCAACACCAGGAGTGCCCCGTTTGTACCGACCACGCCGGACCGGAAATCCCGCACGCCGGGCTGTGGAAAAGGCAGGCGGCAACGCTCCCCGCCGGCCGCGCCCCGACGTCCCCTCACCCCGGCAGTCCGGGCGTCGGCGAACTGCCGGAGTACCGCGGCATCACCGGACGCATGGGTAACTACGCGCAGGGTCAAGGCCCTGCGCGTCCAGCGCCTGAACAGCCTTGGATTCCAAGCCATTTACTCGTGCTAGCTTCCTCGCCGCCGCGCCGGAGTCCCCCGGTCCGGCACAACCAGGAGAGGGAGAGCGTGGTCCATCCAGAGCATTTCGGCGCCGGTTGGGTGTCGCCCGTCGTCGCCTACGCCATGGCCGCCGCAGGAGCCGCCCTCGGTTTGCGCTGTACGGTGCGGGCCCTGGCCGCCGAGGGCGCCGCACGGCGCAACTGGCTGCTCACGGCGTCCGTGGCGATCGGCTCCGGTATCTGGACGATGCACTTCATCGCGATGCTGGGCTTCACGGTCGGCGGCAGCGCCATCCGCTACGACGTGTCGCTGACCCTGCTCAGCCTGCTGATCGCCGTCGCCGTGGTCGGCGCCGGACTCTTCACCGTCGGCCTGTTCGGCCAGGACCGCCGCTGGCCACTGCTCGCGGGCGGCATCGGCACCGGAGTCGGTGTGGCGGCCATGCACTACCTGGGCATGGCCGCGCTGCGGCTGCACGGAGAAATCACCTACGACACCACCCTGGTCTCTCTCTCGGTCGTCATCGCCATCGTCGCCGCCACCGCCGCGCTGTGGGCCGCACTCACCGTCCGCGGCGTCACAGGCACGGTGCTCGCCTCCCTGGTGATGGGCGCGGCGGTGAGCAGCATGCACTACACGGGCATGTTCTCGGTCAGCGTCGAACTCGCTCCGGACCACGCTCCGTTGACCGGCGCCACGGCCATGGAGTTCATCTTCCCGCTGGCCGTCGCGCTCGGCTCCTTCCTCTTCCTCACCTCGGCGTTCGTGGCTCTCTCCCCCGCGGCACGCCGTCGCCGCCCTGTGGCCGAGCCGATGGACGACGTCGAGCTTCCCGCCCTCTGAGCTCCCGGGCTCCTGCCCTTTTCCCCGCACACCACCGAACCGTCGAACGAGGCACACATGCGCCTGCGCGCACTGAGGCGGCTACGCCCCAAGTCGGTACGAGCGAAGATCATCTGCCTGCTCATGGTCCCGGTGATCTCCTTGATGGCACTGTGGGCCCAGGCCACCGTCTCCACCGCACGCGAGATCTCCGACCGCGGCCGGCTCGACGAGGTCACCACCACACTCCTCGAACCCGTCGACCAGTTCGTCGCGGCGGTGCAGCGCGAGCGCTCCACGACGGCCCGCTATGGCGCCGACCCCGATGCGGCGCAGAAGAAGCACCTGCGGTCCGCGCAGCGCATCACCGATCAGGCGAGCCGGGCGCTGCGCGCCGCAATGAACGAGGGCAGCACCGACGCGGGTGACCTCAGCCCTCGACTCCCCGGCCGGATCGCGGAGTTGCTGCGTGGTGTCGATGAGCTGCCCGCCCTGCGCGAATCGCCGGAGGCCGGCGCGTACGACGCATACACCTCGGTCATCGAGGACGCGCTCGCCGTCGACGGAGCACTGACCCAGGTCCGTACCGTCCACGCACCACCGGGCGCCTCGGAGGCGCGCACCCTGCACGATCTCGCCCGGGCGCGTGAGCTGCTCGCCCGCGAGGACTCACTTCTCGGTGCGGCACGGGCGGCCGGCCGGATGTCGTCCGCCGCCCACGAGGAGTTCGCCGGCACCGTCCTCTCCCGCCGTGAGCTGATGAGGTCGGCCGTGGCCGACCTCGAACTCCGGGACGCGGAAGTCTTCCGGGCGGTCCTGTCGGGCGACGCATACCGCGCCCTGACCGCCACGGAGGACAAGGTGCGTGCCGCAGGGCCCGACGGCGCACCGCCCGCCGCGAGCACCTGGGGCCGGCCCACGCAGACTGTGCTCGACGGCCTGCAGGAGGCGGGGAGCAGCGCTTTGACCCGCCCGGCCGCGGAGCACGACCCCTACTCCGTCGACGAACTCGGCGGAGCCGGTGTGGCCGTCGTACTCGGACTGTTCGCGGTACTGCTCTCTCTCCTGATCTCCGCCGGCATCGGCCGTTCGCTGGTCATCGAGCTCGTCGGCCTGCGCGACGAGGCGCTGGACCTGGCACGGCGTGATCTCCCCGCCGCCATGCGGAAGTTGCACCAGGGCGGGGAAGTGGACATCGACAAGCTCGCGCCCGCCCGCACACCCGGCGAAGACGAGGTCTCCCAGATCGGCGCAGCCCTTGTCTCCGTCGAACGGGCCGCCCTGCGCTCGTCCGCCCAGCGCGCCGAAGTCCTGTCACGTATCGCCGGGGTGTACGTCAGTCTCGCCCGGCGCAGCCAGGTGCTGCTGCACCGCCAACTCGGCCTGCTCGATGCCATGGAACGGCGCGTGGAGAATCCGGAGGACCTGGAGGACCTGTTCCGTATCGACCATCTGACCACCCGGATGCGGCGGCACGCCGAGAGCCTGATCATCCTGTCCGGCTCGACGCCCGGGCGTGGCTGGCGCCATCCCGTGCCGCTGCTCGATGTCGTACGGTCCGCGACCGCGGAGGTCGAGGACTTCGCCCGTGTCGACATCGGCGAGGTCCCGGACGTGCGGGTGCCCGGATCCGCGGTCGCGGACGTGGTCCACCTGGTGGCCGAACTCGTCGAGAACGCCGCGTCGTTCTCGCCTCCGCACACCAAGGTGACCGTACGCGCCGACCGCGTCGGATCCGGAGTGGTGCTGGAGATCGAGGACCGCGGGCTCGGTATGCAGCGGGACGCACTCGGCGAGGCCAACCGCCGCATCGAGGACGCGGCCCGGGTCGACCTGCTCGACAGCGAACGCCTCGGACTGTTCGTGGTCAACCGGCTCGCCCACCGGCAGAACATCCGCGTCACCCTGCGCGCCTCGGTGTACGGAGGGGTGTGCGCGATCGTCCTGCTTCCCGAGGACCTGGTAGCCGCCCCCGTGCCCGTGACGCGCCGAGCAGACGACACCGGGCTGCCGCGCCGCCGCTCGCTGCCCGTCCCGCCTGCGCACCAGCCGCATACGGATGCCCCGACCCTGATCCTCGCCCCCGTCACCGAGCCACCCGCCAAGCCGTCGACGGGACCGGCCCCCGCCGGGACACTCCCCGGCGAGACGACCGCACTCCCCCGCCGTATCCGCCAGTCCCACATGGCCGCGCCCTTGCGCGAGGAACACCCCGAACCCCCACCGCAGTCCGGCGGCGCACCGCCGCAGCGGACGCCCGACCAGGCCCGCGCCACGATGACCGCCCTGCGCAGCGGCTGGCAACGCGGGCGTACGACTCCGCTCCACGACGACAGTCCGTCCCCGTCCCGAGGAGAAGACAACTGATGACCGGAGCCACTTCCCCCCATGGTGAACTCACCTGGCTCATGGACGAGTTGACCAGGCGTGTACCCGAGATCCGCGAGGCCCTTGTTCTTTCGTCGGACGGGCTGGCGATGGCCGTGTCCTCAGGGGTCCGCCGCGAGGACGCGGAGCGCTTCGCGGCCATCGCCTCCGGCTTCCACAGCCTCGCCAAGGGCGCGGGCCGCCATTTCGAGGCCGGTCCCGTGGTCCAGACCGTCGTCGAGCTGGGCGAGGGGTTCCTCTTCGTGGTCTCCGCGGGGAACTCGTCCTGCCTGGCGGTGTTCGCCACCGGGGACGCCGATGTCGGTCTGGTCGCCTATGAGATGGCCCGCCTGGTCCAGCGGGTCGGCGAGCACCTCGGCACCGCCGCTCGCGCCGGCTCGGGAGCCACGTGAACGACTCCGTCCCCCAGTGGTACGACGACGAGGCGGGGCCCTTGGTGCGGCTGTACGCCATGACCGGTGGCCGGGCCCGCGCGAGCGGCAGGTTCGACCTGATGACCGTGGTACGGGCGGTCGCGCCACACGCCCACGGCCCGCCCCTGCCGCCGGAACAGCAGCTGCTGCACCGCCTGTGCGCACGTCCGCGCACGGTGGCGGATGTCGCCTCCGATGCCGGACTTCCCCTGGGTGTGGTCCGCGTCCTGCTCGACGACCTGCTCGCCGCCGGTCTGCTCAGTGCGGGCCCGCAGGTCGAACCGGCCTGCCTGCCCGACCCTCACTTGCTCAGGAGAGTGATCGATGGACTCCGCGCGCTCTGACGCCTACGCGGGCGGTTTCACGGCCGACTTCACCGCGCTGAAGATCCTGGTGGCCGGCGGCTTCGGAGTCGGCAAGACGACTCTGATCGGCGCCGTCAGCGAGATCCGTCCGCTGAGCACCGAGGAAGTGCTGACGGAGGCGGGCCGCCCGGTGGACCACCTCGACGATGCCGCCGCCAAGACCACCACCACCGTCGCCCTGGACTTCGGCCGCATCACCCTCGGCGACGACCTGGCGCTCTATCTGTTCGGGGCCCCGGGCCAGGACCGCTTCTGGTTCCTGTGGGACGAACTGGCCCACGGCGCCCTGGGTGCGGTGGTGCTGGCCGACACCCGCAGACTCCAGGACTGCTTCCCGGCGGTCGACTACTTCGAGCGCCGGCACCTGCCCTTCGTCGTCGCGGTCAACTGCTTCGACGGCGCACGCGCCCACACGACGGCGGCCATCACCGCCGCCCTGGACCTGGACCCGGGCACACCGGTGGTGCTGTGCGACGCCCGCGACCGCGCCTCCGGCAAGGAGGTCCTGATCGCATTGGTCGAGCATGCGGGCCGCCCCCGATAAGCCGCCATGGGGGTGAGGCGGCGGCCTCACCCCCATGGCTTCGTCGCCAGGACGGCGTGCCTCGGCCTTGCTTAGACCATCACGTCACTTGCCACCATTGACGACCGCTTCGGTGACGGCGCCGTCCTCGACGCCCCACTTCGAGATGATCTTCTCGTACTCGCCGCTCTTGATGACGGCGTCGAGCGCGGCCTTGAGGGCGTCGCGCAGCTGGTCGTTGCCCTTGGCCACGGCGATACCGAAGGGCCCGGCCTCGATCTGGTCGCCGACGATCTCGAAGTTCTTGCCGCCGCCCGAGTTCTTCACGCTGTACGCGGCCACGGGATAGTCGGCCGCCACCACGTCGGCGCCGGCACCCCGCATCCGGACCTCTGCCTCCGGATTGGTCGGGAAGTCCTCGATCTTCAGGGCAGGTTCACCGTCCTCGTCGCACTTCTCGGCCTGGTCGTTCGCCAAGTCGAGTGCGAACGTGGCCTGCTGTACGGCGATGGTCTTGCCGCACAGGTCGTCCCAGGTCTTGATGCCCTGGGTCTCGCCCTT
>NZ_JAEIMH010000110.1:0-25125 GCF_016464295.1 Streptomyces sp. N35
GGCGCCGCGATCGGCGCCGGACGCTCCGACCGACGATGTCCTGGCGGGGCCCGCTAGCGGGCCGGCCTCACTTCAAGTGCCGGATGAGGAACCGGCCCGCGTCCTCTCCCGCGAACGGGGGGACGCCTGTGTGTCCGCCCATGTTGGCCTGCAGCGTCTTCTCCTGGGAGCCGAAGGCGTCGAACAGGTCCAGTGCCGCCTGCCGGTCGTTCCCTTCGTCGTCCCACTGCAACAGGACGTGGAGCGGAATGGTGACTTGGCGGGCTTCCTCGAGGATGGCGCGCGGGATGAAACTCCCGGCGAACAGGCCGGCGGCCACGATGCGCGGCTCGACGACCGCGAGACGCACGCCGATGGAGATCACTCCTCCCGAGTACGCGACCGGGCCACCGATCCCGGGCAGGGTGAGCAGGGCGTCCAGGGCGGCCTGCCATTCCGGGACCGACTTCTCGACGAGCGGGAGGATGAGGGCGTCGATGATCTCGTCGGTGATCGGTTCGCCGGCCTCCATCGCCCGGCGCAGGTCCGCCCGGGCCTGATCGGCGGCCGGCCAACGCGGCCGGTCACCGCTGCCGGGGAGTTCGATGGTGGCCGCGGCGAAGCCCTCGGCCGCGACACCGCGGGCCCGCGCCGCCAGGCGGGGGTACATCCTGGGCAGTCCGAGCGGAGGGTGGCCGAGGAGGATCAGCGGCGCCGGTCCGGGAGCGGACGAGGACGCGGGCGACCACAGGATGCCGGGGATCTCGCCGAGGGTGAAGGTGCGCTCGAGGACACCGTCGTCGAAGCGTTGTTCAGAGGTGAAGTGCACGGTCGTGCCTTTCGGGAGGGCTCAGAGCGGCGCTCCCGGACGACCTATCGCCCGACCGTGACCCCGGAGGGGAGCACCCATGTCGTTACAGCGTTCACGGGTACCACCTCCTGTTTCTCTCGCACGGCCGCCGCGAACTTAGCAGTGGTCGCGGCGGGCGTGCAAACGAGTTCTCAGGCGATGGGGAAATCGAAATAGGTGTCGGGGTAGGGCTCGTCCTTGAGTGTGTAGTGCCACCACTCGCAGTCGTAGGCACTGAACCCCGACCCCTCCATGACGGAATGGAGGAGATGCCGGTTCCGCGCTTCGAACTGCTTGACGCCCTTGGCGCCATGATGCGAGAGGGAATCCATCAAGTCATGGCCGCCGCCCATGGCAGCGAGCTCACCAGTGTCCAAGTGGTACAGCGTCACATCGACCGTGCTCCCTCGGCTGTGCCCGGACTTGGTGGCCACGTACCCCTTCTCGAACATCTCGGCGCGCTCGATATTCGGATAGTGCCGCGGCTTCGTACGGCCGTCCTCGGGCAGTTCCGACCAGCGCAGGAAGCAGTCGACGGCGCGCTGCGGCCGGTAGCCGTCCCACAGCACCAGTCCGAAGCCGAGGTATTCAGCCCTCGCCTGGGCTTCCTCCAGCGCGCTGCACAGCGCCCGGGTGCCGACGATGCGATTCGCCCGGTACCCGTCCACCGGCTTGCCGGTGAAATTGTCCCAGGTGGCGTACTTGGCATCCCAGCGAATGCCGGGGACATGCTCGTCGACGAACACGAAATCGTCGTTCACCGGCTGCCCCCTGCCATCGCCGACGCCACCATCCGGTCGATCACTTCGGACAGCGGTACGCCCGCCGCGGCCATCATGCGCGGGTAGCGGCTGTACGAGGTCATTCCGGGAAAGGTGTTGACCTCGTTGAGTACGACGGTCCCGTCCTCCTTGAGGAACAGGTCCACGCGAGCCAGGCCCCCGCAGCCCAGGGCGCGATAGACGGACTTCGCCGTCTCCTGGACGAGAGCGCGGGATGCGGCGGGGATATCGGCGGGGACGATCGCCGTCGAGTTGTCGGAACCTTGCTCGGGTGCCGATTCCTGATGGATCCGGAAGAAGCCGTGGGACAAGGCGATCCGGTCCACTTCGCCCGCCGTCAGTTCGGGGCCGTCGCCCAAGATGGCGCAACCGATCTCGCTGCCGACCACCGCCTCTTCGATCAGCACCTTCGCGTCGTACTGCCGCGCGGATTCGATCGCGCTCGCCAGTTCATCCTTCCCGGACACCTTGCTGACCCCGAACGAGGAACCGGAACGCGCCGGCTTCACGAACACCGGATAGGTGAGGCCGTCCGGATCGATGTCGCCGCTGTCCGAGACGGTCCAGAAGTTCGGCGTGGCTATCCCCGCGCTGCGGGCCACGGTGTACGCAAGGGACTTGTCCATGCAGAGAGCGGAACTCTGCACATCGCAGCCCGCGTACGGAATGCCGGAAAGTTCGAGCAGGCCCTGCATCGCGCCGTCCTCGCCGAGCGTGCCGTGCAGCACCGGCAGGACGACGTCCAACCTGATCGTGTCGAATTTTCCCTGGTCGAGGACGAGCAGCCCACCCACCGTCCGGTCCGGCGACAGCGCGACAGGACGGCAGTCCCCGGTCTCCCACTGTGCGTCGGGGCCCTCGCACAGCAGCCAGGCACCGCTCTTCGTGATGCCGATGTAGAACGGCTCGTACTTCACGAGATCGAGATTCTTCGCGACCTCCTGAGCCGACTTGACGGAGATCGGGTGTTCTTCGGAAGAGCCACCGAAAATGATGCCGACCCTGAGCTTATCCATGCTGATTCCTGCTTTCGAATTCAAGGCAGTTGACGAGAGAGTTCTCGACTGTGTCGCTGAGTGCGTGGTCCGTGTAATACGCGGTGTGCGGGGTGATGAGAACATTCGACATTTCCTGCAGCCGCAGAAGTGCTTTGCTCTCGATGTCCTTGTCCCTGCAGTCGGCGTAGAAGATCCCTTCCTCGCCTTCGAGGACATCGAGAGCGGCACCGGCAAGCCGGCCGCTTTCCAGCCCTGAGAGCAAGGCCTCGGTGTCGAGCAGCGGCCCTCGTCCGGTGTTGATGATGAACGCTCCGCGTTTCATCCGCTCGATGCGCCGGCGGTCGAGAAGGTGATGTGTCTGTGCGGTCAGCGGAGTGTGCAGCGTCACGATGTCGCTCTGCCGGAGCAGTTCATCGAGCGGAACGTATGCCTCCGCGATGTGCGGGCCTTGGGAGTTGGCGAGTATGCGGCAGCCGAAGCCCCGCAGCCGGTCCATGACCGCCGATCCGATACGCCCCGTTCCGATCACTCCGACGGTCAGATCGCGCAGTTCCTTCCCGCGCACCTCGTTCAACCGGTAGTCGTGAACGGCGCCACGGCGGATGGTGGACTTCGCGTCACGTATCGCCATCAGCATCAGCATCAGGGTGTAGTCGGCCACGCTGTCGGGGGAGTAGCAGACGTTCCCGACAGATATGCCGAGACTGTCGGCGTATGCGAGGTCGATGTGGTTGTAACCGACGCTGCGTGTGGAGATGTACCGCACGCCGACGCGGTGCAGCGCGACGAGCGTCGCCCGGGTGACGGGAGTCTTGTGGCCGACGCTGATGGACCGGTTTCCGCGGGCCAGTTCAGCAGTGGACTCCGACACCGCCGCCTCGGTGAGGGTGGGAAGGATGCCGAATCCAGGCGCCAACTCCCGAAACAGAACGGCTTCGTCCTGCCCGCATCCGTAGACGGTGATTCCCGTGGTCGACAGTGCGCGGGAGAACGACGAATCCGGAGCTCGCGTGCGGCGGACCGCTGTGCGGACCGGTTCGGTGTAGGTCATGCCGACAGTCAACGGGACACGGTGTTGCCGCAACGTATGCGCTTTTTGATACGAGGACGATATGCGGGCGTCCTATGAGGCTGCGTCAGGACCACTGCCCTGCGGCAGACTTGAACCGCACCGAGTCGAATTCTCCCATGGTGTGCGTCCACATATCGTGGGCGTATCGAAATTCGCATACGCGCGGACAACACGGTGCCCCTTTGCCTGAAGGCATGACTTCCAGCGAACGAGCCACCGCCCCTGCCCCCTTGGCCGGCCCGCTCCGGCTCGGCCTCCCGCGTAACGCCGGGACGTCGGCATGATCCCGCTCAGCCTGCGTGAGATCGCCGAGGTGGTCGGCGGGACCGTGGAGGGCGACGGCAAGGTGAGGGTGACCGCGCCGGCCACGCTCGACAGCCGGCAGGCCGACCCCGGCGGCCTGTTCGTCGCCTTCAGCGGCGAGAACGTCGACGGTCACGACTACGCCGCTTCGGCGGGCCGGGCCGGCGCGGCGGCCGTTCTCGGCTCCCGGGCCACGCCGCTGCCCACGGTCGTCTTCCCGGACGTCCAGGCCCCGCTGCAGCGGCTCGCCGCCCATGTCCTGGCCCCGCTGCGTCCCCGTCTCCCGGTGGTGGGCGTGACCGGTTCGCAGGGCAAGACCGGCACCAAGGACCTGATCGCGGCGGTGCTTTCGAGTGCCGCGCCGACCGTCGCCACCTACGGTTCGCTCAACAACGAGCTCGGCGTACCGCTCACCATGCTGCGCGCGGACGCGGACACCCGCTGTCTCGTTGTGGAGATGGGGGCCCGCCACATCGGTGACATCGCCCACCTCACCGACCTGGCCGCGCCCGATATCGGCGTCGTACTGAACGTCGGGCAGGCCCACTTGGGCGAGTTCGGGTCCCGCTCGGCCATCGCGCAGGCCAAGGGCGAGATGGTGCGGGGGCTCGCACCCGGCGGCACCGCCATCCTCAACGCGGACGATCCCCGGGTGACCGCGATGCGCGCGCTCACCGAAGGCCCGGTGCTGACCTTCGGCCGGGCGGAACATGCCGACGTACGCATCCTCCATCAGGTTCTCGACCCGTCGGGCAGACCGTCCTGCACCCTGCGGACCGCTCACGCCTCGACTCCGTTGACCCTGCCGCTCGTCGGAGCCCACCAGGCCCTGAACGCCTCGGCCGCCGCCGCGGTGGGTCTGGCAGCAGGCGTCCCGCTCCCCGCGGTCGCCACGGCCCTTGCGACCGCGTCGCTCTCGCGTTGGCGCATGGAACCGCGCCAACTCGGCTGCGGCGCAACCCTTCTCAACGACTCCTACAACGCCAACCCCGACTCCACCCGCGCCGCCTTGGACGCCCTCGCGGCCATCGACGGCCGGCGCCGCATCGCCGTACTCGGCGAGATGCTCGAACTCGGCGCCGACAGCGCTTCGGAGCACCGCGCCATCGGGGAGTACGCCGCCTCCCGCGCCGACGTGGTGGCCGTGATCGGCGAGAGCGCGCGGCCGATCGCGGACGGAGCGGGGGAGCGGGCGGTGGCGTTGGCCGACAACGACGCCGCTGTCGACTGGCTGCGCGGCCGGCTCGACGCCGAGGACGTGGTCCTGGTCAAGGCATCCCGCGGAGCCCGCCTCGACGAAGTCGCCGCAGCCCTCACGTAGTTCGGGGGACGGCGGATCAGGGCTCAGCGCCCGCGTCGCCTCATGTACAGATCGAAGGCGCGGTACACCATCGGCCGCAGCGGCAGATCCCACTCCCCGGCGTACCGCACCGCCTGACCGCCGGTGCCGACCTTGAACTGGATCAGCCCGACATGCGGGTCGTCGGCATCGAGGGTGGGCGTGATGCCGCGCAGATCGTAGATCTCGCAGTCCGCCGCCAGCGCGTCGCGGATCATCGCCCACTGACAGGCGTTGGAGCCCCGCACTTCGCGCTTCGCGGTCGAGGAAGCGCCGTACAGGTACCAGGCGTGAGCGCCGACCCGGACCATGATCGTGGCCGCCACCAGATCGCCCTGGTGGCGGGCCTGATAGAGCTTGATCCGCTCGGGCGCCTCCGCGCTCATCTCGGCGAACATGGTGGCGAAGTAGGACAGCGGCCGGGGCGTGAACCGGTCGCGCTCGGCCGTGTGCACATAGAGGTCGTGAAAGGCCTTGAGGTCCTCGCCGACGGTGACGTCGCCGACCGTGACCTCGACCCCTTCCCTGACAGCCTTCTTGATATTGCGACGCCACTGCTGGTTCATACCGCGCAGCAGATCGTCCTCGGACCGGCCGGCCAGCGGCATCTCATACGTGAACTGCGGCTGCCCGGCCCCGAACCCGTCCTCCGGACTCTGCGGCAGCCAGCCTGCATTCCGCAGGTGCGCGGTCACGTGGGCCCCGACCGGGTCGTCCGTCAGGCTCGCCATGTCCGTGAGCCGTTTGCGGCGAGGGTCGGCGATACCCTCCTTGACCTGGGCGGCGCTCCACACCGCGGTACGCACCGGCGGACCGAGACGTATCGCAAACGCGCCATGCGCCTTCAGATGGACCGCCAGCGGGGCGAGCCACGCCTCGATCTCGCCGCTCCAGTCGATGACCGGGCCTTGCGGCAGATACGCCAGCGTGTAGCGGTCAAGTCGCGGCACCGGTCGGTGCAGCACCAGCCCGGCACCGACCAGCTGTCCGCCGTCGAACCACCCGAGATACTCGCTGCGCCACTCGGTCTTGACCCGGCCCCACGCCGGCGTCTGCAGAAAACTGACCGACGGCTGCGCCCGCACGAACGCCGCGTACTCGGCGGCCGTGATCGCCCACACACTCAGCCCCGCACCCGCGTCCACCCGCTGACGCGCAGTCCGGCTCACAGGCCCCTCACCTTCGCATCGGCATGTTCCGTGGGCGCGTTCGACGGAATCCGGGGCGCGGTGCGTGCTGGTTCGCTGTACGACATGCCCTCAGTCAAAGCAGCGTGATGTTGCCGGAGGGTATGCGGATTTCGATACGCCGACGATATGTGCTGATGCCGCGCCCGATGAGGCGGGAAGGCCGCCCGGGGTCCGCGGATTCTGTCGTCCGGGTGGGCGCATGGCGCGTCGATTAGGGGTACGCGGCCGTGTCGTCCGTGGTGCCGGCGTGGTCGGGTCGGATAGACGGGGCGGATGATCAGAACTTTCCGGTTGTGGTGTACCGCTCTCGCGCTGCTGGCTCTGGCGGGTGTGTGGTCCCCGGCGACCGCGGGTCCGACGGCGGAGGCAGCGGCGGATCCGGTGCCGCGTGTGCAACTCCGCAAGGCGGTGCAGCTGCTGGGGGTGATGTCCGTTCACGGGACCGGCTTCGAGCGGAGCGCGTTCGGGCGTTGGGCGGACGCGGACTTCGACGGCTGCGACACCCGTGCCGAGGTCCTCAGAGCTGAGGCGGTCGGTCCGGTGCAGGTCGATGAGGGGTGCGTGATCGCATCCGGGCAGTGGTACTCGTGGTACGACGACCGGCCGGTGACGGGCGATCCGACCCGGCAGCTCGTCGTCGAGCACGTCGTGCCGCTCGAGGAGGCCTGGGCGTCAGGTGCGTACGCCTGGGACGCGGACAAGCGACAGGCGTACGCGAACGATCTCGCCGGGCAGGCGACTCTGACCGCGGTCTCGGCAGAGACGCACAAGGAGAAGGCGGGCCGGGATCCAGCCGGCTGGCTGCCGCCTTATGAGGCCTCCCGCTGTGCGTACATCACGGACTGGGTGCTCACAAAGCTGCGCTGGGGCTTGACGGTTGACTTCCTGGAGGCGGTGAAGCTCACCGAGGTGGCGCAGGGCTGCCCCAACGTGCCGGTGACGCTCAGGTCGCGCTGAGCGGTCGGGGCAAGACGAGTCCGGCATGGGGCTTCTCACCCGTGCGGCGGCGCACGTACTGCGAATGGGGCCTTGCCGCAGGCGAGGTCGCCGGCTGCCGACTTGCATGACGGCAGAGGCGCAACGAAGCGCCCCGTCCCGGTATCCGAGGAGTTCCGTCATGCGCACCGCCCGCGTTCTCGCCGCATCCGCCCTCACTGTCGCGGGCGTGCTCGCGGCGGCCCCCGCCGCCTGGGCCGAGTCCGCGGACGTGACGCCCCGCACCGTCTCGCCCGGCGGCACGGTCACCGTCAACGTCGAGTGCGCGTTCACGCAGACCAGCCAATCGCCGTCCACGATCACCGCCAACAGCCAGGCGTTCGCCTCGGGCACGGCCACGCTGCACCTCGTCGGCTCCGGCGGAGCGCCCGGTTCGGGTGGTCGGTACCAAGGCACCGCCCGGATCGCCCCCGCCTCCCACTTCACCGGCTCCGGCCCCAACGGGGTCGGCGCCACCTCACAGTGGGGCGTCGACGGGAACTGCCCGGGCGGCGGTCAGTGGTCGGCGTCCTTCACCGTGTCCCGCAACGCCACCCCCCACGGGGTCCACGGTGGCGTCGGCGGCAGCTTCGGAGAATCGGGCACCGCGATGATCACGGGTGGGCTCCTGGTCGCTGGTTCGCTCGGCGCCACGTACTGGGTGATCCGCCGCCGGGCGGCCGAAGGCTGAGCCTTCCACGGGCCGGATTTGGTCTTCCGGCACCATCGCGAGGTCTGTGATCAGCGCCCTGCCCGCTGGATTCTGCCGGGCAGGGCGCCTTGCTACGCGCGAGTAGGGATCATGTAAAGGAACTGAGATACAGGAGGGTTTCACCTGTTACATCCCTTATGGATGGCTTTCACATCGGGTGCGTAGCTTCGTAGATGTCGCCGGAGGGGAACTGGAACCGGGCGGCCATCACATCCTGAAACCGCGACCCGAAAGGGCCCCTTTTCACCATGCGTATGACCTCCCGCACCCTGCGTACCAGCATCATCGCCGCCACCGCCGCGACGGCCATCGGAATCGGGGCGTACACCGCCACCGGCGCCATGGCCGACCAGGCCGACACCACGACCGCGACCGGAACCGTCGTCACCGAGACGGACGGCGCGCAGGTCTTCACCGCCGCCCCCACCGACGCCGAGGCCACCGCCCACGGCAAGCGTGTCTTCACCAAGACGGTCAAGCTCGCCTCCAAGGGCCACACCGCCAAGGTGTACAAGCTCGGCAAGAACTGCTTCCAGGCCGACATCCTGTTCAACGGCAAGAAGATCGCCACGGTCAACGCCTTCGGCAAGACCGCCGACGCCAACCTGAACGGCCTGCACGTCAAGCTCACCAAGACCGGACAGGTCAGCTCCTGGGTCGACCGTGCCAAGCCCAACCCGAAGCCCAAGCCGAAGCCGAAGCCGAACCCGGAAAAGCGTGAGCACGTCCGCAACGACACGCTCGCCGACGGCTCCATGGCCCGGGTCTACAAGCTGTCCGCCAACCACTGGCAGGCCGTCGTCTCCAGCGGCCCCGGCGCGGCGAGCATCGGCACCCTCGACGCCAACGGCCGCGCCGCTTCGGGCGAGAACAACGGTCTGCATGTGGTGCTGTCCCCGGACGGCCTGCTGACCTCCTGGGTCGACGACTCCGGAGCACCGCAGCCGGCTCCCGAGCCGAAGCCGGAGCGCACCCCCGAGCCGGACCCGATCGACCCGCAGCCGGTCCCGGACAACGACCAGCAGCCGAAGCCGCAGCCGCAACCGCAGCCGCAGCCCGACGCCGACACCGCGCCGAAGCCGCAGCCGGTCCCGGACAGCGACCAGCAGCCGAAGCCCGACGCCGACACCGCGCCGAAGCCGGACAAGAAGCCGGCCCCGGCCCCGGTCACCCCCACGACCGACCCCGGCCAGGTCCAGCTCAACCCCGCGGCCTGACGTCTGACGTCGGCTTCCACCGTGGTGAAGGGCCCGCCGGTCCGGAGAAGCACCGGCGGGCCCTTCACCGGCCCCGCGTACCACTCCGAAAGGCCGTCCGCTCATGCCCGCACGCGTGCGCATCCGAGCCCTGATCATCGTGGCCGGCGCCCTGGCGGCGACCACCGCGCCCACGCTTCCCGCGTTCGCCACGCCTGCGCCCGCCCCGACGCACGAGGCGACGACCACGCACATCAGTGCGCGCGAGGAGATCCAACCCGCCGCGAACATCGTCGGCAGGATCGCCCACCGCGGCATCGAACGCGTCACCGGAAATCCCAGCGGACTCGTGCCGGAACAGGCGACCTCCCTCCCAGCCCTCAAAGCGCCCCGCCACCCCGTGAACCCCTGCCTCTGACGGAGAACTGCCGTGCTGATCCCCCTGGTTCTGACCGCCGCGCTCGCGGGCACGGTCGCCTGCGCCCCCACCCCCTCTGCTTCCGTGACCGTGTCGCCCACCACCGCGCGCCCCGGGGAAACCGTGACCATCACCCTGACCGGGTGCTCCGATCCGTCCATGGGCGGCCGGGCGGAGGGACAGCTCGTCGGTGACGGCACCACCGCGCACACGCCCGTCGAGCCCGTGGACCTCACCCCCACGAAGCAGGACGGCCACACCCTGACCGGCACCACGGTCGTCACCCCGGGCAGCGGTCACACCGTCTACGCCGTCTGCGCCGGCGACCCGGGCAACGTCACCGAGGTCGACCTGCACGGAAAGGAGGCCGACGCCCCGAACGCTGATGCGACTCGGCAGACGGAGCGTTCACGGCCGACATCGCCCGGGTGATGACATCGAGGCAGGCCGCACGTCGATCAGGTCGACAGCCCTGGCTCCGCGGACGGTCGTGCGGGTCGGGCCGGTGATCCCGGCGCCGCGGACGGTCGTCCGGATCAGGCCAATAATCCCGGTGCCATGGACGGTCGTCCGGGATGCTGGTCGCCATGGATGAGGTCGAGGTCGTCGTCGCGCATTCCGAGCGCGCGACCCTGCGGGTCGGCGACGTGTTCCTGAAAGTGGACGCCGATCAGGCTCGTAGGGACGTCGAGGTCGAAGCGCTGGCTCTGGCGCCGGTCCCGACCCCCGAGGTCCTGTGGCACAAGCCGCCGGTGCTCGCGATCGCGGCGCTCCCCGGAGCGGCGCTCGCCCGCCTCGGCGAGCCGCCGCCCCCACCGCCGGCGGCGTGGCCCGCCGCGGGCGCCGCCCTCCGGGCGTTGCACGACGGGCCGTTGCCGCCCTGGCCGGGCCGGGCAGGCAGGGGCGTCGACGAGTTGAGGGCGGAGCTGGCGGAAGAATGCGCCTGGCTCGTCACGAACGGCGTCCTGCCCGCCGACCTGGTCGCCCGCAACCTTCAGGTCGCCGAAGCCGCACTCCGCCCATGGACTCCCGCGTTCACCCACGGCGACCTGCAGGTCGCCCATGTGTTCGTCGACGGCGACGAGGTCACCGGCATCATCGACTGGTCCGAGGCCGGCCGGGGTGATGCTCTGTACGACCTCGCCACCCTGGCGCTCGGACACGAGGAGCACCTCGGCGACCTGGTCGACGGCTACGGACGTGACGTCGACCTCAATGTGATCCACGCGTGGTGGTCGCTGCGCAGCCTGCTCGCGATCCGTTGGCTGATCGAGCACGGCTTCGACCCGTTCACACCGGGCTGCGAGGTCGATGTGCTGAGAGCGCGCATGTGAGGCTGCTGTCGACTCCGCCCATCAGGAACTGTTGCGTAGGCAGGAGAGCGCCGCCCGGGCGGCTTTGCGATCACGGGCTGCTCCCCGAGGCCGCCTCCACCGCGTCAACTGCCTTCGTCAAGCTGCTGCCCGCGTGCTGCCAAGCCCAGGCCCGCTGCTCGCGCGAGTAGCCGCGCGGAACCGTCTCGGCCAGCATGATCAGATACAGGTAGCAGCGGTACAGATTCAGGCGCAGCCGTACGGAGTCGGTGAACTCCGCCTGCCCGCCGGCCTGTGCGTAGCCGGTCAGGAAAGCCGCGTCCCGCTCGATGTCGTCGAACAGGGAGAGCGAGACGAATTCGGCGACCGGGTCGCCCCAGAACATGCGCTCCCCGTCGATGACCCCACTGATGGTGCGTGCACCGGGCTCGCCGTCGATCAGCAGATTTCCCTGCCACAGGTCGAAGTGCACGAGCGCGGGCCGGGTGACCTCGTCCAGGACGCCGGCCGCCGATGCGAACACCTTGCGCAGGTCCGCCACGGGCCTCGGGAGTGGTGCGTCATAGCGCTGGGCGTCGTCCAGGACCGCCCGCATCATGTCGGTGAAGGCTTCGCGCCAGGTGGCCGCCGGAGGTCCGAACGGTTGGGCCGGGTAACCGAACCCCTCCCCGGTCGTGGCATGCAGCCGGGCGACGATGCTGCCCAACTCCCGGCGCAATTGCGTCCTTTCGGAAGGCTCCAGCTGGGCGTCGACCTGGTGCCATGGGCTGCCGGGGCATTCCGTCATGACGAGGCAGGGCACCATCGGCGGGTCACCGTCAAGCGCCGCGTGCACCAACCGTGGCACCGGGACCTGGGGTATGTCGGCCGCGGCCCGGTAGTAGACGCTCTCGGCGCGCAGCAGATCGTGCTCGTAGGAGAGCGCGGACGTACCGTCGCCGGACGGCGGACGCTTGACGATCCAGCGTCGTCCGTCCCGCAGAACCACCCGCATCAGTACGTTGTAGGTGCCTCCCGTCAGGGATGTGCACTCCACGACGTCGTTCGCGGTGACGGAGACGGAAGCGAGAGCGTCGGCCACGGAGGGGGCCAGGGACTGATGCACAGGTCGTTCCTTGTCAGCCGGGTTCGAAGGGGAGCATTGTGGCCGACCGGTGTCAGGATGGACGAGCGGCCGGGTATGAGCGCCGGCCGCACGCCGCAGGCGTACATGCCGCAACTCCCCTCCAGGGCAAGCGCCATGTGGCAAGTGACTGGCTGCCAGCTCAGTCGGTGGGGCTGGAAGTGGTCGCCTCTTGGCGGGAGTTGAGAGCGACCCGAGGCGGGCCCTTGCATGCTGTCCCGGTGCGATCAGGGGCTCGCCTTCGCAGCGGTGCGTTCCGACGCGACTGACCAGCGTCGGAGCCCTTGCGTCGGCCCGCTGCGGCGGCGAGGTCACCCACACGAGTGGTGAAGGTCTTGTGTGCGCGCGCGGTGGCACCGTATTTTCCGCGCGTGACAGAAACGGAATCCGGTACGGGCCCAGAGGCCACGATCCTGGTGGTTGATGACCATGAGCCGAACCGGTTTGCCGTCGGCAGTGTGCTGCGCCGAGCCGGCTACGGAGTGGTGGAGGCGGCGTCGGGCCCCGAGGCGTTGAGGGTCTTGCACCGATCCGATCCCGTGCCGGAGATGGCGATCATCGACGTACGGCTGCCCGAGGTGAGCGGCTTCGAACTGGCGCGGCAGATGGCCGCCGACCCCAAACTGCCCCGTATCCCGGTGGTCCATGTCTCGGCGGAAGCCAACGACACACGCGACCGCGTCCAAGGTCTTGAAGCGGGAGGCAGCGCCTATCTCGCCTCCCCGGTCGCACCGGAGGAGCTGCTGGCCACGGTCTCCATGGTGCTGCTCGCGGCGCGCGAGGCGAGAGTCGCGCGGGATGAACGCCGGTTCGCCTTCGAACTGCAGCACGCGTTCCTGCCTCCGCCGCGGAAGCTGGCCGCCTTGGAGGGCGTCGAACTCGCGGTGGGCTATGTGCCGGCGATGGACCGCTCGGAGCTCGGCGGGGACTTCTACGCTGCCTTCGCCGTCGAGCGCGGGGTGCTGCTGGCCGTGGGCGACGTGGCCGGGCACTCCCTGGCCGCGGCCACGGTCATGGTGGAACTGCGTCACGTCCTGCGCGCCTACGCCCTCGAAGGCCACGAGCCGCACCACATCCTCCAGTTGATGGACCGCCTTCTCGCGCACTTCCACCCCGAGATCACCGCGACCATGTGCCTGGCCGTCCTCGATCCGCTCACCGGCGCCATGGACATCGCCAACGCCGGGCACCTCCCGCCCCTGGTCGTCTCGCCCGGCGGCCAAGCGGAGTATCTCCCCGTCCACGGACCGCTGTTGGGCTTGAATCTGGACCACAAGCCCGCCACCGTGGCCCGCCTCGAGCCCGGACAGGTGCTGCTGATGGTCACCGACGGCCTGATCGAGCGTCCCCGCGTCGACCTCGCCGACTCCCTGGAGGACCTGCGCGAGCGCACCACCCACACCGCCTGCGCCCCGGACACCTTGCGCGACGCCCTGCTGCAGCACTACAGCAGGGACACCGACGACGACATCGCCTTGCTCGCCGTACGTCGGCGTCCCGCCGCATCCCCCTGAACCCCCGCCACGGCGCCGGTCAGCTCAGCAGATGCCCCACCATGTCCGCGAACTCGTCAGGTGTGGCAAGCCGGATGCCGAGCTCCTCCGCCTTGGTCCGCTTGGAGCCCGCGCCTTCGCCGGCCACCACCAGCGAGGTGCGCTTGGAGACGCTGGAGGAGGACTTGCCGCCCGCGCGCTCCACGAGTTCGTTCATCTGGTTGCGGCTGAGGGATTCCAGGGCGCCCGTCATCGCTCCCGTGACGACGACCGTCATGCCGTCCAGAGGGCCGGCTTCGGACTCCCCGTCCGCCGCGTCCGGCGCTGTCGCGCCGGGCTCGGTCATGTTCACCCCGGCGTTCACCAGCTTGTCGATCACCGGGGCGAGCTCCGCGAGCTCTGCGACGATCACCGGTGACTTCTCCGGACCGATGCCCTCGACGCTCTGGATCGCCTCCTCGTCGGCGCCGCGGATCGCGTCCATCGTGGCGAAGTGCCGGGCGATACGCCGGGACATGGACCGGCCCGTGCCGCGCACCCCGAGCGCGCACAGGACGCGCGACAACGGCTGTGCCTTGGCCCGCTCGATCGCCGCGAGGAGGTTGTCGGTGCTCGTCGGGCCCATCCGATCGAGCCCGAGCAGCTGGTCACGGGTGAGCGTGAACAGGTCCGCGAGGTCGGCGACGAGCTCCGCGTCGACGAGCTGCACGATGCGCGAGGCGCCCAGGCCCTCGATGTCGAACTGGTCGCGCCCGGCCGCGTAACTCAGCGAGGCGACCAGATGGCAGTTGCGGCCGCGCTCACAGCGCCAGCGCTGCTCGCTGGTGTCGATGCCGGAGCCGCACTGCGGGCACACCTCGGGGAACTCGATGGGCCGTTCCTCGCCGGTCCGCAGATGGGCGACCGGGGCCTCGATGCGCGGGATGATGTCGCCCGCCTTGTAGACCATGACCTGGTCGCCGATGCGCAGATCGCGACGGGTGATGTCGGCGGGGTTGTGTAACGTGGCATACGTGACGGTGGAGCCGTCGATCTCGACCGGCTCGAGCTCGGCGCGGGGCGCGATGACGCCGGTGCGCCCCACGTTCCACTCGACGCCGACGAGCCGGGTGATCTTCTCGACGGCCGGCAGCTTGTAGGCGATCGCCCAGCGTGGCGCACGCGTACCGAATCCCGCGTCCTGCTGGTCGGCCGCGAGGTCGGCCTTGATGACGATGCCGTCGATGCCGAAGGGCAGCTCGGCACGGAGAGCACCGATCTCCTCGATCCGCTGCTGCACCTGCTCGACCGTGCTGACCGCGCGGCCCGGCACCTCGGTGTCGTCGGCCGTGTGCACACCGAGTGCACGGACACGGGCCATGAGCTCGCTGTGGGGGAGCGTACGCAGCTCCTCGGCAAGCACCTCGTCGGTGTCCGGGGTGGGAATCGCGCCGTAGCCGAAGAACAGCATCCGGACCTTGTACGGGCGGTCCTTGGCGCGCAGGCTGCCGGCCGAGGCGCTGCGGGCGTTGGCGAAGGGCTCGCCGCCGTGCGCGGTGCGCACCTCGTTGGCCGCTTCGAACTGGGCGGTCGTCATGAGGACTTCGCCGCGCAGCTCCATGGTGGACGGCTGCGCGAGTCGCGCCGGCAGGCCCTCGATGCTGTCGATGCCGTGCGAGACGTCCTCGCCCGCGGTGCCGTCGCCACGGGTGATCAGCCGGGTCAGCCGGCCGTCGACATAGCGCGCGGCGATCGCGAGCCCGTCGAGCTTGGGCTCCACGCTCCACTGCTCGACGGGGCGCCCGATGCGGCGCTCCAGGGATGCGGCCCAGCCGCTGAGCTGCTCGGCCGAGAAGACGTTGTCGAGCGACAGCATCGGCACCGTGTGCGGCACATCCCCCACCGCGGCGCCGCCCGCGACCTTTCCGGTCGGTGAGCCGGGGAGCACCTCGTCCGGGTGCTCCTTCTCGTACGCCTCGATGCCCCGGACCAGGCGGTCGTAACTGTCGTCGTCCAGGGCGCTGTCGCCGCCCGCGTAGTACGCGGCGGCGGCCTTCTTCGCGGTCTCGACCGCTTCGGCGTAGGCGGCGGCGTCAACGAGTACGGCAGAAGTCGTCGTCATGGTCCCCATTCTCGCGCCCGCCACTGACAATCCGGAGCCACGCACTCCGGTCCGGTGCCGGCGTCGAGGCGGGGGGAGAGTCGGGTGCGGGCGTCGCGTACACCGCGCTGCTTTGGACGTCTGTGCCATGGGTTCCGGGGCTTCCGCCTGGAAAATGAGGGACTTTCGGCTTGTGCAGCCGGTGAGGAAGGTCCCGGTATGGGTGCTTGCGACTGCGGAACGACTCTCCCGCCGCAGGAATCGGGTCGCGAGTGAGGAGAGGGCATGGGGAGAGCCACCCGTCGGATCGATCGGAGGCAGCTGAGCCGCCGGCGCACGGTGCCGGCCGCGGGGAGGTGTGAGGCAGTTGGTCCCGCCGTTGTCGCAGGTTGAGTCGTCCACGCCGGCACAGGAGGGAAGGAGGTACAAGGCGCTGAGCGGTGGACGGCTCGGCGTGCGTCGAACCGTCGAACCGGGGCCGACAGCGCGTGCGGCAGGTATCGGGCTGCCGCCGGGGATCGACCGGGCCGACCAGGTCGCGCCGAGAGACGCGCGGGAACTGACGAAACTGTTCTTCGAGCAGCTGAACCAGCTCGAGGCCGGCTCGCCCGAGCATCTGTACACGCGCAACACCCTGATCGAGATGAACATCTCCCTGGTGCACTACGTCGCGGGCCGTTACCGCAACCACGGCAACGGGCAGCTCGAGGACATCGTCCAGGTCGGGACCGTGGCCTTGATCAAAGCCATCGACCGGTTCGATGTGAACCGGGGCGTCGAGTTCATCTCGTTCGCCGTCCCATGGATCCTCGGCGAGATCAAGCGCTACTTCCGCGACACCAGCTGGGCCGTGCACGTACCGCGCAGGCTCCAGGAGCTCCGTCTCGACCTGACGAAATCCCGGGAGCGCATGGCAGCCGAACTCGGCCGCGACCCCACCGTCAGGGAACTCGCCGAGGACCTGGGCGTCACCGAAGAAGACGCGGTGGAAGGCATCGTGGCCGCCAACGGCTATGTGGCCGAATCCCTCGACACCCCGGAGGACGCCGGGGACGGCGGCGGCAGAGACTCCGGCCGTCCCCTCGCCGACATCATCGGCGCGTCGGACCCGTCCTTCGAAACCTTCGAACATCTCCATGCCCTGGCTCCTCTCCTCGCCGGCCTCGACGACCGCGAACGCCGCATCATCGAGATGCGCTTCGGCCAGGAGATGACCCAGTCCGAGATCGGTGCGTCCCTGGGCATCTCCCAGATGCACGTGTCCCGGCTCATCTCGAAGACCCTGGCGCGCCTGCGCCGAGGTTTGCTCGTCGAGGAGTGAAGAGGACGGACCGGAGCGGAGGTGTCGAGGGAGGGCCGGAAGTCCGCCCCTGCGGGACCTTGGTCCCGGTGAGGGCGCTCTTGCCGGGGCACCGAAGGGGGGCTCGGCCGGGGAGGCCGACGGGCCGGCGAGGGAGGGAGTCCATTCCATGCGGACGATCAGGCGCGTGAGGCGTCTGCTGTACGTGGCGGTATGTCTGCCGGGAGGGCACCGGCAGCGTTCTTCGGACGGAGCGCCGGGGCGCGGCGACCGAGGCAGCGGTGGACACCACCGCGGTCGCCGCGCCCACTCTCGCGGTTGCCTCAGCAGTCAGGTACGCCGGGGAGCTTGGCGTCCGGATGGTCGATGTAGATGTTGGAGACGAAGCCGCGCTGGTCCCGCAGCCTGCTCCACCAGTTGTTGCTGTAGCCCTCGGCGTTGACGGTGTCGCCTTGCTTCTGGCACTCGACGTACACGGCGGTCGGGCCGCCGAGCCGGGTGACGAGCGCCGAGCTGAGATAGGCGTCCGCGCGCACGGCGACGTCCGAGCCCCAGGTGCGGAAGTTGCTGCTGCCACCGCCGCAGTTGTCACTGGTCAGGTAGTACTGGTGGTACGAACCGGGATACGCCAGCGGGGACCCGTTGATCCGGATGTCCTGGCCGACCCCGTTGAGCAGCTGCTCGTAATGGATGTGCGCACCCGAGGAGTTGCCGGTGGAGCCGGTGATGCCGATCTCCTGGCCCTGGGCCACCCCGGCGCCGTTCGCGACGGAGAACGAGGCGAGGTGGAAGTAGTACGTCTTCCAGCCCGAGCCGTGGTCGATCACGATGTAGTTCCCCGCGCCGCCCGCCTGGTAGTAGCGGTACGCGGTGCCGGCCGCCGAGGCGAGGGTCGGGGTGCCCGCCGTCGAGCCGCCGTCGGAGCGTATGAAGTCCAGCGCCCGGCGCACTTCGGCGCCGTGATGGCTGTACGTCCACTGCTGGCCGCACGGGTAGGGGGCCTTGAAGTTGGGCGCGGCCGCGGCACCGGACTCGTCGGCCTGGGCCGGTGTGGTCAGGCCGAGCAGCGCGAGCAGCAGGGCGGCGAGCACGAGCAGCCGCTGTCTGGGGGACATGGGGGTCTCCTCGAAGTGATCCGGGGGATGGGGAGTGCGAGGTTCGACGGAGGTACGGGGAGCGCGAGGTTCGACGGAGGGTCGGGGAGCGCGAGGTTCGACGGAGGGTCGGGGGATGCGAGGTTCGGCGGAGGTTCGGGGAGTGCGAAGTCGCCCGGTGAGTCAGGGAGTTCAGCACTCGGGCACGCCGGGCAGCCAGGCCTCGGCGACGTCGATGAAGATGTTGGAGACATAGCCGTCGTAGTCCGGCAGGTAGGACCAGGCGTCGTTGGTGTGGCCTTCGTACGTCACGGTCTCGCCGCGCTCCTGGCAGCTGACGCGCACCTGGGTCGGTCCGGGGAGTCGGGCGACGACGGCGGACGAGGTGGTCGACGCCTGGCGTACGGCGACGTCGGTGCCCCAGGTCGGGAAGGTCGCGCCGGTCTGGTCGCCGGTCCACAGGAAGGTCACGTCGACCCAGCCGTTGTCGTTCAGGCCCACGTTGTAGAAGGTGCCGTCGGCCAGGTCGATGCCGGCCGGGTTGGCGACGCGGCGGCCGAACTCGTCGCGTCCGCCGTTGTAGCCGCTCTGGTAGGCGGCCTGGGCCTCGGGGGTGCCCTGCGGCAGATCACGCCACATCTCCCGTTCGCCGGACGGGTTCCAGTAGTCGTCCTTGGTGTTCCAGGGGCCGACATCCCAGACGGGTGCGGTCTCGCAGCGGGCGGGCCCGCAGACCTGGACCGAGTAGTCCCACGTGCCCTTGGGCGACAGGCCGCGGCGCGAGGGCAGCGCCACGAAGTGGTCGTTGGGCCGGATCACATGGCCGTTCGCCGTGGTGCCGCCGACCAGTCCCTCCCGGGTGGCGAACAGGCGGTACTTCACCGGGGAGGCCGCCGTGTGCCGGCTCTGCTCCGGTGCTGTGTCGGCGGTCAACTCGACCTCGCGTACGGCCGTTTCGGCGCCGCGCAGTGTCAACCGGACCTGCACGGTGTCGACCGCGTACGGAAGCCGGACCGAGCCGCCGCCCGCGGACGCGGTGTGCCATTCGCTCCAGCCGCGTCCGTCCGAGCGGCCCCGTACGTCGACGGCGACCTCCGCACCGCGCGGCACCTCGGCGTCGAGCCGGGCGCGGACACGGTCC
This sequence comes from Streptomyces sp. N35, assembly GCF_016464295.1. Classification (NCBI taxonomy): domain Bacteria; kingdom Bacillati; phylum Actinomycetota; class Actinomycetes; order Kitasatosporales; family Streptomycetaceae; genus Streptomyces; species Streptomyces sp. N35. The sequence continues at coordinate 19,359 of NZ_JAEIMH010000110.1, forward strand.
ACGCTGCGGTCCAGGCGCTTCTCGGCCAGGACCAGGCTGCCCTGGGCGGCCGCGCGCGTACGTACGGACGCCGGACCCGACGGATGCTGCGCGACTCTCAACTGCCCTGATCCGTACCGTACGTCGACATCATCCGTGTCGATCACGGACAGGTCGGGGCTCCAGGTGGTCGGTGTCTCGCCGCGCGGGGGCTCGGCCGCACCCGCCGGCCAGGCCTGCACCGACAGGGCGGCCAGGGCGGCGAGCGCGCCGAGCAGACGTATGGGGCGGCGGCGGGTATGGCGGACAGCGATGTGGGGTCGCATCCGGGTTCCTTCCCTTGATCGTGCACGAGATCCAGGAGGTGAACGCGCGGCGCGCGGCGGGGACGTACGGGGCACGCGCCACGGGCACCGCAGCGTAGGGCCCCGGATGCCGTCGCGCCGCGAGGGATTCCCGGCACAGTCGAAAACTCCAGGTGGCCCCCTGGGCACAAGAGCCGCACGGGGCCTTGCGGGAAGAGCGTCCGGCCCCGCTAATGACCGGTGTGGCAGGAACGCTGCGCATCCACTTCAGCGACAGGGACTTCCTTCATGTGCAGTTCGCGAAGGCACCCGACCCGATCTGGGAGGCGATCCTCGCCCTCCATGTGCTGACCTCCCCCGGGCATCGGGTGCCCGTGCGGCTGCGGCCCTGGCGCCGGCGTGCCCGGCACAGGACCGGTACCGAACTGCGCCGCACCTGCCGGCTGCTCGCCGACCTGGCGCCACCCGACGCCGCGTACTGGCCGGACTTCCTCACGCCCGTCGAGTCCGAGGACGGGCTCGCCGCCGGCCTCGATGCCCTCCGCGCCACCTCGGCGGCGCGCCTCGCGGGTGAGTTGCGGGTGGCCGCCCATCACCGGAACCTGCCCGCCTGGACCCGGCGTCTGGCCGCGGGCGACCGGGGTCTGCTCGGCCAAGTGGCCGACGCCGTAAGGGACTTCCACACCCGCCTGATCATCCCCGACTGGAGCGAGGTGCACAGCGCCGTCGCCGCCGAGCGCGCCCTGCGCCTCGACGCCTTCGACGGCGGCCTGGGGGCGCTGCTCGCCTCGCTGCCCGCGTTCACCTGGCAGGACCCGGTGCTCAGCGCGCCCTACCCGCACGACCATGTCCTGCGCCTGCGGGGACGCGGACTGCGCCTCATCCCCTCGTACTTCTGCCACACCACACCGGTCGCGATCGTCGACCCGCGGCTGCCGCCGGTGGTGGTCTATCCGCTCCCGCACCGCGGGAGCGCGCCGCCGCCGGCGCCGCATCTCGCCCCGCTCCTTGGCACGAACCGGGCCCGTGTCCTGACCGCCCTCGAGAACACCACGACCACCGGCGCCCTCGCCGCCCGCCTCTCGATGCCCGACTCGTCGGTGAGCGGCCACCTGAAGATCCTCAGAGAGGCCGGCCTTGTGCAGAGCTCGCGCTCCGGACAGCAGGTCCACCACCGCCTGACGGGGCGGGGGCGGGCGCTGCTCGGGGCGTGAGGCGTGAGGCGTGGGGCGCGAGGCGTGGGGCGTGGGGCGTGGGGCGCCACTGAACGCAGGGGCGCTCAGGGCGAGGTGGGCTCGCGGTTCAGGGCGTGCCCGTGTGTGTCAGTGGATGGTGGTGTGCGGGGCGAGCTGCGTGGACCAGTTGCTCCGTGCCGTGCCGAGCGCGAACTCCGCAAGCCGGAGGTGCTGGATGTCGCTGGTGCCGGCGGGGGCGTAGATGTGGTGGGCGTCGCGGAGGTAGCGCTCGATCGGCCGGTCCGTGAACAGCCCCGCGGCGGCATGGATCTCCATGGCGTTGCGCGCCGTGTCCAGCGCGGATTCCACATTCACCACCTTCGCGTTCATCAACTCGGCGTCGCACGGCTGCCCTTGGTCGAGCAGGTGGGCGGCGTGGTAGGCGGCGAGGCGTGCGGTCATCAGGCGGGACTGCATCTGCCCGATCTTGATCTTGACGTTCGGCAGGTGGTGGAGGGGCTTGCCGTAACGTTCCCGCTCGGCGGCGAACCGGCTGGTCTCCTCGACGAGCGCCTGATGAATCCCCAGGGATACGGCCGTCAGATTCGCCCGCCCGTACAGGACGCTGGAGGAGTAGGCGACGGCGAGTCCGTCGCCCTCCGCGCCGAGCCGGTTCCCGGCGGGGATCCGGCAGTGGTCGAAGACGAGTTCGCCGAAGCTGAACCCGTGCAGCCCCAGGGTGGGTTGTTCGGCGACGGAGGTGCAGCCGGGCCGGTCGGCCTCGACGAGGAACGCGGTGAGTCCGCCGGAGCCGGGTCCGGTGCGGGCGACGACGCCGTGCAGGTCGCCGACATGGCTGTTGCCGACGAACACCTTGCGGCCGGTGAGCACATAGCTGTCGCCGTCGCGTACGGCACTGGCGGCCATACCGAGGACGTGCCCACCGGATTCGGGTTCGGTCACCGCGATCGTCGGCAGACACCCACCCGCGGCGATGGCGGGCAGCCACCTCGCCTTCTGCGCCTCGTTGCCGAAGTGCAGGATCTTCGCGACCCCGAGCTGGGACGCCTGCGCCATCGCGCCCATCGCGCCACTGACCCGCGACAGCTCCTCGATGATGATCGTCTTGGCGAGGTGTCCGGCACCCATTCCGCCGTACGTGGCCGGGATGGTCGCGCCTATCCAGCCTTGGCGCGCGATCTGGCGGGACAGCTCGTGCTGGACGGTGCGGGCGGATTCCATCGCCGCGATCCGCGGCCGTATCTCGAGTTCGGCGAATCCGCGCACGTCCTCGCGTAACTGTTCGTGACGGGTGCTGGTGAAGTAGCCGCGGACGGCCGTGCGCAGGCGGGTCTGGGCATGCGTCGTGGGCAACGGAACTCCCTTATGAGCAGGGGGACTTGAAGGGCGTGCCGCAGTCATGGTGGGCCCGTGTTCGTACATCTGCAAGTACGCCTGCAAGTACGCCTGCAAGAACGCCTGCAAGAACGCCTGCACGTACATCTGCAAGTACATACGCAAGTGAGACGTACGCACCCGCGGGAAGCGTGCGTGGAAGGTGGCGAGCGGTGAGGGGTGGCGGCTTCGCTCGCCGGCGGCACAGGTGGGTCACCAGTCGTGCAGGGAACCGACTGGCTTCAGGCGGTTCACCGGGTGATACGCGGGCGTGCCGGTCGGGCGGGCTCGTGGATCCGTACCCTGGTCCTCGCCGCGTGCGTGCGGCCGGAGCGCTGCAGTGCAGGCCAGGCGTCCTGTGGCACAGGCGTTCGCCTAAGCTGACGGTCCTGGACAGCGACGACAGACAGAAGCGAGGGCGGGCCATCGTGGGGGAGATCCTGCTCACTGCCGCAGGTCTGTACGTCCTCGTACTGTTCCGCGCCGGCGGGACCTTCGCCGTGGGCCGCCTCGCCGGAGCGGGAGCCCGGCGCGGCCGCTTCGCCGAGCGGCTGGCCTCGGCCCGGTTCCAGCGCGCCGAACGGGCGATCCAGCGGTGGGGCGCACCGGTGGTCGCCGTCTCGTTCCTGACCATCGGCTTCCAGACCGCCGCCAACTTCCTCGCCGGCACCATGCGGATGCCCCTGAGGCATTACCTCCCCGCCCTCTTTCTCGGCGGAGCCGCCTGGGCGCTGCTCTATGCGAGCGCCGGCATCGGCGCCCTCAAGGTCCTCGGCAAGCTCTTCACCGAACACACGGCCCTGGGCGTGGCCGCGGTGATCGCGCTCCTGCTCGCGGTGCTCGGCGTGGTGGCGTACCGCAGGAAGGCCACCACGGCCACGGAGAGCACTCCCTCCGCGGAGTCCTGACCGCTCGAGGCAGGGCGGTGCGTCCTCGGCCCGCGTACTGGCCGCCGCAAGGAAATCCCCGCGTCTGTGCCGCTTGACGTTCCACGCTGCCTGCCAGATATTCACCGTACGATGAATTAAAGGCCGCAGGAACGCGGAGGCCCCGGGAGGAGCCATGGCAGCGAGCGAGAACACGATCGAGATCGACCGGCCGGCGGACGAGGTGTTCGAGTACGCCACGAACCCGGCGACGTTCCCGGAGTGGCAGCGGGACGTGGTCAAGGTGAACATCGAGGACCGCGAGGTGGGGTCGCGCTACACCACAGTCCGGAAGATCGGGGGATCCGAACGCAGCATGACGCAAGAGATCACCTACAACGAGCCACCGCGTTTCTGGGCCGCGCGGGGTGTGGACAGGCCGGTCCGCCCGAACGCGACCGTCTCCGTCGAACCTCTCGACGCCGGCCGCTGCCGGGTGACGTTCGGTCTGGACTTCGACGGCCGCGGGCTGGCCGCGCCCTTGGCGCCGATGGTGCGTCGCATGGCGGCGAAAGGCGCGCCGAAGAGCCACCAGCTCCTGAAGGAACGGCTTGAAGGCCGCGCCTAAGGCTTGTCCCGTAATCGATCTTCGAACCCAAATCGAGCCAGGTCAGGCGCTGTTCGATCCGCCGTTCTATCCGGCGAGGGTGAGGTTGTGCAGGCGGGCGATGCCGAGCATGGCGTGGTGAACTCCGTCGCCTCTGAGTCGGCAGTCGCGCAGGATCTTCCAGCTCTTCATACGGGCGAAGGTGTGCTCGACTCGGGCGCGAACCTGCTTGTGGCTTCGGTTGTGTCCCTCCTTCCAGGGCGGGAGCTCTTCGCCCTTGCGTCGCCGGTGCGGGATGACCAGGCCGGTGCCCTGATAGCCGCCGTCGGCGATGGTCATCGTCTTCCCGACGGCGGCCTTGGCGCCGGATTCCTTCCAGCCGCGGGAGTCGTGCCGATTGCCGGGCAGGGGCCGGCCGACCACGACGACCAGGCGGCCGGCGGCGTCGGTCCCCACCCGAAGGGCCCCGGAATAGCGGTAGGTCCTCCGCTGCTCGGCCACCGTGTGGTCGCGGGTGGGCACAAGGGTGCCGTCCACGATCAGCACGGTGTCCCTGCGCAACCGCTTGCGGGGCTGGAGTGCGAGCAGCGGCCCGAGGTGGTCGATGATCCGGTCCGCGGCCGACTTCGAGACGCCGAACAGCGGAGCGATCTGGCGCATCGTCAAGTTCGTTCGCCAGTACGCCGCGACCAGCAGAATGCGGTCCTCCAGCGGCAGCCTTCAAGGTCGCCCCCGCTGGAGCCCGGCAGCGGTCTCGCGCTGCACGGCGGTTACCAACTTGCCGAAGCAGCGCGGGCTCAGCCTGCTGAACGGACCTATCCAAGACGGCTCCGACGCCGTGATCACACCAGCCACACCAAGATCATCTCATCCAAGGTCGGCCGCTATGGAGCAACCCTTAGTCGCCCTGCAGGTGGAGTTCCAGGCTCGCGGCTTCCGCGCATCGCTCGGCCAGCTCGCGGATCTCCGCCAGGATGTCCCGCTCCTGCTGCCCCTTCACCAGTTCGCTGGTGGCGTCGACCTCGGAGATGAACTGTGGCATGTCCACCGACGTAAGGATCTGGGTGCGGTACGGGTCCACGCGGTTGAGCATCGGCAGACTGCTGTTCACGCACAGGCCGGAGAACAGGTCCGCCCCGTCCTGCACGTATTCCACCGTGGTCAGCCGACGCTTCTTCGGGCTCGTCCCCCGATGCGTCACCTGCATCAGCGCTACATCAACACCCATTCCTCACGCCCCTTCCAGGATCCGGGACACTCGCCAAGGGCTCCGGATTGGGCACCAGGGTTCCGTCCACAATCAGGACGGCGTCCGCCCTGTCACACCAGGATCGTCTCACCCCTGACCAGGGGTTACGGGACATGCCTTACGAGCTCGTGCATGGTTGGCCGTGGCGCATCGAGTGCCGCGAGCTGGCCATCGTGTTCACGTTCGCGTAC
>NZ_JAEIMH010000111.1:0-22106 GCF_016464295.1 Streptomyces sp. N35
ACCGGCGTCCTCACCCGTCAAGAGGTCACCGAACTCGCCGAGTTGTGGGTCCAGGCCCTCACCGCCCTCGCCGACCACGCCACCAGCCCGGACGCAGGCGGCCTCACCCCCAGCGACGCCCCCCTCGTCAGCGTCACCCAGGCCGAGATCGACACCTGGCAGCAGCGCTACGGCACACTCGCCGCCATCTGGCCCACCACCCCCGTACAGGCCGGAATGCTGTTCCACACGCAGCTCGCCGGCGAGGACTTCGACGCCTACCACGTCCAGCTGGCGTTCGAGCTGTCCGGCGTCATCGACCCCGAGTGCATGGGCCGGGCCGCACAGGCACTTCTGGAACGCCACACCGTCCTGCGCGCGGCCTTCGTCAGCCGCGCCGACGGCGAAGTCATCCAGGCGATACCGGAATCGGTGACCCTGCCCTGGCAGTACCTCGACTTGACACACCTGGACGAGCCGGAGCGCACCGAGCGGTTCGAGCACTTCCTCGAGGACGACCGGAAGACCTACTTCGACGCCGACCGTCCGCCGCTGATCCGCCTGGCCCTGGTCCGTCTCGAACCCGACCGGGCCCACCTCGTCCTGACCGCCCACCACGTACTCCTCGACGGCTGGTCCACGCCGCTGCTCCTGCAGGACCTGCTGCTGCTCTACACCCGCGACGGCGACCCCACGGGCCTGCCCGCCCCCAGGGACTTCGGCGAGTTCCTGGCCTGGCGCGCACGGCAGGACGAGAACGCCACCGCACGGGCTTGGGCCGAAGAGCTCGACGGGGTCGAGGAACCCACCCTGATCGCGCCCGGCCGCAAGGAAGGCAGCCAGGGCGCCGGCCAACTGGACGTCCCGCTGGCACCCGACGACGCGCGGGCCCTGGCCGGCCTCGCCGCCGAGTGGGGCATCACCGTCAACACCCTTGTCCAGGGCGCCTGGGGCCTGCTGCTCGGCCGGCTCACCGGCCGCCAGGACGTGGTGTTCGGCGCCACCGTCTCCGGCCGCCCGCCCGCCGTCGCCGACGTCGAGTCCATGGTCGGCATGTTCATCAACACCCTGCCCGTACGCCTCACCTACGCACCCGGCGAAACGCCCCGCACCATCCTCGGCCGGCTGCAGAAGCGGCAGGCCGCGCTGCTCGACCACCACCACGAAGGGCTGTCGCGGATCCAGCAGACGGTGGGCCTGCCCACGCTGTTCGACACCCTGGTCGTCTTCGAGTCCTATCCCGTGGACGAGGAAGGCCTCGGCGCCGCCGCCGAGGACATCGCCTTCACGGGGCTGCGCGCCTCCACGGGCACCAACTATCCGCTGGCCCTGATGGCGGCCGTCGACCCGCACCTGAAACTCATGCTGCAGTACGCCCCCGACGTCTTCGATCCGGACGCGGCACAGGCACTCGCGGCCCGCCTCGCGCGCGTCCTGCACCACCTCGCGGATCCCGCGGAGCCGGCGGCCGCCCACCTCGACGTACTCGAGCCGGCCGAACGCGCCCTGCTGCTCGCGCAAGACGGCGACCAAGACAGCGACCAAGACAGCGACCAAGACGGCGACCAAGGTGGCGACCGAGACAACGGCGACCTGGTCGGCGACGCACCCACGGCACCCATGGCGACGCCGCCCGCCACCGTCCACGCCCTCGTCGAGGCGCAGGCCGCGCGGACCCCGGGCGCCACCGCCCTCATCGCCGGCGACACCACGCTCACGTATGCCGAACTCGACGCCCGCGCTGCTGCCTTGACCCGCGCCCTGGCCGCCGAGGGCGTAGGCCCCCGGTCACTGGTGGCCGTGTCCCTGCCCCGGTCGGCCGACCTGGTGGTCGCGCTCCTGGCGGTGCTCAAGGCAGGCGCCGCGTACCTGCCGGTCGACCCCAAGTACCCGAGCCACCGCCTCGAGACGATCCTCGAAGAAGCAGGGCCCCACCTCGTGCTGACCGACGCGGCGACGGCCACCGGACTGCCGCGGCACACCGCACCCGACCTCCACCTGGACGCTCTGGACCTGAGCGGCGTCGAACAGGCGCCGCATCTGCCGGTCCACGCGCAGGAGTTGGCGTACGTGATGTACACCTCCGGCTCCACGGGCAAGCCCAAGGGCGTCGCCATCACCCACGCCACCGTCGTCAACGGAGTGCTGCGGCTCGCCGAACGCGTCGGTATGGGGCCGGGCCGGAGCATGCTCGCCGGCACCTCCGTCAACTTCGACGTCTCCGTGTTCGAGATCTTCACCACCCTCGCCGCCGGTGGAGTGGTCGACCTGGTCCGCGACGTCCTCGTCCTGGGCGAACGCGAGGACGGCTGGAGCGGCAGCGTCCTGTCCACCGTTCCGTCCGCCTTCGACGAGCTCCTCGACGCCCTCCGCGACCGTACGGAAGTGGAGACGGTCGTCTTCGCCGGCGAGGCGCTGTCCGCGGCCCTGGTCCGGCGCACGCACGAGGCCTTCGACGGCGTACGGATCGTCAACGCGTACGGCCAGAGCGAATCCTTCTACGCCACCACCTGCACCGACCCGGGCGCCTGGGCCGACCCCGCCACCCGCACCGATCCCGCCACCGGGCCCCACCCGTCGGGCAACGCGCCCGTCGGCGTCCCGCTCGGCGGCATGCGCACCTACCTCCTCGGCCCCGACCTCACGCTGCTGCCACCGGGCGCGACAGGCGAGCTGTACGTCGCCGGCCACATCGCCCGCGGCTACTTCCGCCGCCCCGGACTGACCTGCGAGCGCTTCGTCCCCGACCCCTACGGGCCGCCGGGCTCCCGTATGTACCGCACGGGCGACCTGGCCCGCCGGCGCGGCGACGGACAACTGGAGTACCTGGGACGCGGCGACAAGCAGATCAAGATCCGCGGCTTCCGCGTCGAACCCGGTGAGGTCGAGGCGGCGATCACCGCGCACCCGGACGTCGCCCAGGCCGCCGTCGTCACCGCCCCCGGCCGCAGCGCCGGCAAGCAGCTGCTCGCCTACGTCGTGGCGCGCGAGGGCCTGGACACGCGCGCCCTGCACGCCTTCACCGCGCAGCGGCTGCCGGACTACATGGTGCCGTCCGCCTTCACGGTCCTCGACCGGCTCCCGCTCACCCCGAACGGCAAGCTGGACCGGGCCGCGCTGCCCGAGCCGGACCACATCGGCGCCGTCTATCGGGCACCGGGCACGCCCCGGGAGCAGACCCTGGCCGATCTGTTCTGCGAGGTGCTCGCAGTGGAGAAGGTCGGCGTCGACGACAACTTCTTCGAACTCGGCGGACACTCCCTGCTCGCCGTCCGCCTCAGCCACCGCGCGCTGGCCGAGACGGGCGTGGAGATCCCCGTCAGCAAGATCTTCGATCTGCCGACGGTCGCGGCGCTCGCCGCGTGGTCGGAGCAGTCCGCTCCGCGCCGTCGCCCCAGCCTGCTTCAGATGTTCGCCAAGGAGTGAGCCATGACCCCGCTGTCGTTCGTGCAACGTCGCACCTGGTTCCTGCACCACCTGGAAGGTGCGGAGAACTGGAACATGTCAGCGGCTTTCCGGCTGACCGGCCCCCTGGACGAGAACGCCCTCGTCGCGGCGATACGCGATGTGGTCGACCGGCACGAGATCCTGCGGACCACCTATCCGTCGGACCCGTCCGGTATGCCCTACGGGCAGATCCTGCCGATGACTTCGGACCTCGTCCCGGTGGCGGTGAGCGAGGTGACGTCCGAGGGCGAGGCCGAGGCGATCGCGACCGCCGTCTCGCACCGCTTCGACCTGGCGGCCGAGATCCCGCTGCGGGCCACCCTGCTGCGCCTGGCACCCCAGGAGCACGTCCTGGTCCTGGTCGTGCACCACATCGCCACCGACGGCAGCTCCGGCGCTCCGCTGGCGCGCGACCTCGCCGCGGCCTACACCGCACGCCGCGAGGGCCGGGCCCCCGACTGGCAGCCGCTGCCCGTGCAGTACAAGGAGTACACCCTGTGGCAGCGCGAGGTACTCGGTGACGTCGAGGACCCGCACAGCATCGCCGCGGAACAACTCGCCTACTGGCAGGCCGAGCTGGAGGGCGTACCGCAGCCCCTGGGCCTTCCGCTGGACCGGCCGCGGACCGCTCAGGCGCGCACGGACGGCGACACGGTCGCCTTCACCGTGAGCGCGCGGACCGCCGCCGAACTCCAGCAGGTGGCCGCCGCACGCAACACGAGCATGGGGATGCTCGTACAGGCGGCTGTGGCGGTGCTTCTCGGCAGGCTCGGTGGCGGGGACGACGTGCCCCTCGGCACCCCGATCGCCGGGCGCGGCGACGAGGCGCTGAACGATCTGATCGGCTGCTTCGTCAACAACCTGGTCCTGCGCGTGGACCTCAGCGGCAACCCCCGGTTCACCGACGTCCTCGCGCAGGTCCGCAGGAAGGCCCTCGCCGCCTTCGACCACCAGGACCTGCCCTTCGAGCTGCTCGTGGAGCAGCTCAACCCGGAGCGCTCCGCCTTCTACCGTCCGCTGTTCCAGGTCATGTGCGGCTGGCAGAGCTACGAGAAGCCCGAGCTTCATCTGCCCGGCCTGACGGCGGAGTTCCAGCAGGCCCTCACCAACACCACGCAGGTCGACCTGTTCTTCAGCATGGCCCTGGACAACTCCGGCACGCTGCACGGCGACATCCAGTACGCGACCGGGCTGTTCGACCGCGACACCATCGAGGCCATGGCCGCCCGCCTCGCGCGCATCCTCGAACAGCTGGCCGTCACACCCGACCTGCGCGTCGGCGACCTCGATCTGCTGATCCCGGGGGAGCGCGAGCGCGTACTCGGCGACGTCAACGACACCGCCGAACCCACCTTGGACGGCGGCTTCGTGGCCGCCCTGCGGCGTCAGGCGGACCTGCGGCCCGAGGCCGTCGCCGTCATCGCGCCCGAGTCCACGCTCACCTACCGGGAACTCGACACCCGCTCCAACCAGTTGGCGCACTGGCTGATCGGCCAAGGGGTGCGCGCCGAATCCCTCGTCGCGGTCTGCCTGCCCCGCACCGCCGACCTGATCGTGGCGCTCCTGGCCGTGCTCAAGTCCGGCGGAGCGTATGTCCCGCTGGACCCGGACCACCCCGAGTCCCGCGTCGGCTTCGTCCTCGAGCAGGCGCGACCGGCCCTGGTGCTCGACGCGGCCACCCTGGACGGCGCGGACTGGAAAGCCTGCGCGCACACGCCCCCGGACAGCACCGCAGAGCCGCGGAACACGCAGTACGTGATCTACACCTCGGGCTCGACGGGCACACCGAAGGGCGTGGCGGTCCCGCGCGGAGCGCTCGACAACTTCATCGCCTCCGTGCAGCGCCGCTTCCCGCTGACGCCCGGCGAGCGGATGCTGTTCAGCACCACGGTGGCGTTCGACATGGCCAACACCGAGCTGTTCCTGCCGTTCGTCTGCGGCGCGACCATGGTGATGGTGGCCAAGGACACGGTCACCGACCCGGCCGCCGTCCTGGCAGCCGTCCGCCTCCACAAAATCACCGCCGTACAGGGCGCGCCCGCGTTCTGGCAGATGCTGCTGATCCACGACCCGAACGCGGCACGCGGGCTGCGCATCATCATCGGAGCGGAGGCCGTGCCGGTCCGCCTCGCCTCGACCCTGGCCGACCAGGCCGTGGAAGTGGGCAACTGGTACGGCCCCACCGAGACGACGACCTGGTCGACCATGGCACCCGTCGAGTCGGGCGCCGTACCGGCCATCGGTGTGCCCATCGGCAACACCCAGGTGTACGTGCTCGATGCGACGCTGCGCCCCGTCCCGCGAGGAGTGCAGGGCGAGCTGTACATCGCCGGCGACGGCGTGGCCCGCGGATACCAGGGCCGCCCCGACCTCACCGCGGAACGCTTCGTGGCCTGCCCCTTCGGACCGGCCGGCAGCCGCATGTACCGCACCGGGGACCTGGTGCGCTGGGACAGGGACGGGCGCCTGGAGTACCTCGCGCGCACGGACTTCCAGGTCAAGGTGCGCGGCTTCCGTATCGAACTCGGCGAGATCGAGCACGCGCTGGACGGCCACCCCGGGGTCGCACAGGCCGCGGTCGTCGTGCGCGAGGTCCAGGACGGGGACAAACGCCTGATCGGCTACGTCGTCCCGGCACGCACGGCCCACGCGGGACAGCCCGGTGCGCACGGCGACACCGGCGCACCCGTCGTCCTCGACGACGAACCGACACGCCTCCTGCTGGGCGCACTCGTGCCGTACCTGCGCGCACGCCTGCCCGAGTACATGGTGCCCCCGACGCTCCTTGCCCTGTCCCACCTCCCGCTGAACCCCAACGGGAAACTCGACCGCAAGGCGCTGCCCACCGAACCGGCGGGTGCCGGTGCCACCGGGGCGCCGCGCAATGCCCACGAGGAGCAACTGTGCGCCCTGTTCGCCGAGTTGCTCGCCTGTGACGGGGTCGGCATCGACGACAGCTTCTTCTCCCTGGGCGGGCACTCCCTGCTGGCCACGCGGCTCAGCCGGCGTATCCGTACGCAGTTCGGCATCGAGATGCCGCTGCGGACCATCATCAAGTTCCCCACCGTGGCCGAACTGGCCGCCCTGCTGCTCACCGGCACCATCCCGGAAGAGCTGGCGGACCCGTTCTCGGTCGTGCTGCCGCTGAACAGCGACCCCGGCACGGGCAAGCGCCCCCTGTGGTTCTTCCACGGCGGCGGCGGCCTCGGCTGGGCCTACTTCAGCTTCGTCCACCACGTCAAGGACCGCCCGGCGTACGCCCTGCAGTCCCGCGGCTCCAACGGCACCGACCCGCTGGCCGGCTCCGTACCGGAAATGGTCGAGGACTACGCCGACCAGATCCTGAAGATCCAGCCGGACGGGCCGTTCGACCTGATCGGCTGGTCCTACGGCGGCACCGTCGTCCAGGCCGTCGCCCACGAACTCGACCGGCGCGGCCACGAGATCCACCTCGTGGCCATCCTGGACTCCCAGCCCGGCGGACACGGATTCACCGAGATCCACACCGGCAAGACCCAGGCGGACTACCGGGGCGAACTCGAGCACTACTTCGGCCAGTACATCGGCACCGACAACCAGGAGCGCTTCCTCGACGTCATGTCCAAGGTCCTGGCCAACAACATGACCTGCATGATGGCGTTCGAATCGCCGGTCTACCGCGGCGACGTCGTCTTCTTCAACGCGACACAGCAGACCGAGTCGTACGCCCACCTGTGGCGGCCCTACGTCCAGGGCGACTTCGAGGTGCACGACGTACGCGCCGTCCACCACGAGATGCACATGCCCGCACCCGTGGCCGAGGTCTTCGCGGTGGTCAACCAAAAGCTGCGTGAATGAAGCTGTGCCTGACACTGCGTAGAAGGAGACCGCAGATCCGGTAGGCCTTCGCTCAAGGATTGGGCGGGGGGCACGGGTTGGGGTGTGGCATGAACCTGTTGGCCGCGCCTGGGGCAGGTGACAACACCGATGCGACAGCGGTCCCCGACGCTCCCCCCGGCCGGGACTCCCACGGGGTGGTTGTCCCCGCGCCCGGCAGCGCAGCAGATGGCCGCCCTGACAGGGAGCGAATCCGATGAGCCACCACCGAACCCCCCGCCGGCTTCTGTGCCTCAGCGCGCTGGCCGTGGCCTGCGTACTCACGTCATCCAGCTGCGATGCGGGCCTTCTCGCGGACGACGTGGGGAACAAGGACGAGGGGCCCATCCTGCTGGGCATGGCCGTCCCCCGCTCCGGCAGTACGGCAGAGGTGGGGCCCTACATGTCGAACGCGGCGCAGTTGGCCGTGGACGAGATCAACGCCCAAGGCGGAGTCCTCGGGCGCAAGCTGAAACTGCAGGTCGAGGACGAGGCGTGCGACCCGAAGACCGCGACGGCCGCCGCCAACAAGCTGGTCTCCGCCGGGGTCAAGGTGTCCGTGGGCGGCTACTGCTCGGGTGCGACGCTCCCCACTCTGCCGATCTTCGACCGGCACCGGATTCCGATGATCATCCCCGCCGCGAACTCCAGCGAGCTCGTCGACCAGCGACTCAAGCACGTTTTCCTGATCAACGGCACTGGCAGGCAGCAGTCCGCGGCCGCGCTGGAATGGCTGGGCAAGGAAGGCGCCGAGAAGGTCGCCGTGCTGCACGACAACACCTCGTACTCCAAGGACATCGGGGTCCGTACCGAGGCCGGCCTCGACAAGGCGGGCGGGCCCGAGGCGAGCGGTCTGCACGCGATCACCCCCGGTGAGAGCGACTACGGCCCGGCCGTGACCAGCGTCCTCAAGGACAAGCCCGACTACGTCTTCTTCACGGGCTACTACCAGGAGGGCGGGCTGTTGATCAAGCAGTTCAGGCAGGCCGGGTACAAGGGGAAGTTCCTGGGCGCCGACGGTCTGGTGGACCCGAAGCTGGCGCGGATCGCCGGCGACGCCGAGGGTGTGCACGCCACCATGACCCAGACCCCGGACACCCTGCCGCAGGCCAAGGGCTGGATCGCCGCGTACAAGAAGAAGTTCAAGGCCGACCCGGGCCCGTACTCGACGCAGTCCTATGACGCGGTGCGGCTCGCCGCCGAGGCCATCGAGCAGGCCGGCAGCACTGACGGTGGCGCGATCGTGAAGGCGCTGGAGGCGGTGGACGGATTCCAGCTGTTCTCCGGGCCGTTGAAGTTCACCCCCGAGCACACGCTGTCCAACGGTGGCTTCGTGATTCTGGTCAACAAGGGCGGCCGGTTCGTCCTCAAGGACAACCTGCAGTGAGCCAGCTCGTCTGGAACGGCCTGTTCCTGGGGTCGTTCTACGCGCTGGTCGCGCTCGGCTACAGCATGGTCTACGGCGTCATCAGGCTGCTCAACTTCGCGCACGGCGACCTCTACATGCTCGGCGCCTTCTCCGGCTTCGCAGTGCTCGGCACACTCGGCTCGCTGGTGCGCAGCTCCACCGTGCTGGCGCTGCTGGTGGTGCTGGTGTGTGCCATGGTGCTGACGGGGCTGGCCGGGATGGTGCTGGAGCGGGTCGCCTACCGGCCCCTGCGGGCAGCGCCCCGGCTCTCTCTGCTGATCACGGCGGTGGGGGCGTCGTTCGCGCTCGAATACGGGACGCGGATCGCCGTGGGTCCCAACCCCAAGGTCTACCAGGCGCAGTTGAGCAGTACGGGCTTCGAGGTCGCGGGCGCGAGGATCAGCGTGGCCCAGCTCATGCTCGTCGCCGTCGCGGTCGCCCTGATGGCAGGCCTTGACCGGCTCGTGCGGCACAGCGGGCAGGGCCGGGCGATGCGGGCGGTCGCGCTGGATCCGCGGGCAAGCCGGCTCATGGGCATCGACGTCGACGCGGTGGTCTCGCGGACCTTCTTCATCGGCTCGGCCCTCGCGGGGGCGGCGGGGGTGATGGCAGGCGCCTACTACGGGAAGATCGACTTCCTGATGGGCTTCCTCATCGGGCTCAAGGCCTTCACCGCAGCCGTCATCGGCGGGATCGGCAACATGCGCGGCACGATGCTCGGAGGTCTGCTGCTCGGTCTGCTCGAGTCGTTCGGCACGGACTGGCTCGGGGGCGAATGGCGGGACGTCTTTGCCTTCGGCTGCCTGATTCTCTTCCTCACCCTGCGGCCGACAGGGCTGCTCGGCGAGCGCGTGAAGGAGCGGGTATGAGCAACCCCGTGCGGCGGACCGGCGGCCCGGAGGAAGCGCCCGTGTCCGAAGGTTGCGATCACATCGACAGGCCGAGCGAAATCCCGAAGCCGTCCCAGCCCGAAGACGGACCGCACGCCAAGCCGGCCCGAGGGCGTGGAAGCGCGCTGCTGACCCGGATCCTGGAGAGCCGCCGTATCGGCTGGGGAGCGCTGGCTGCCGCGCTGGCCCTTCCGCTCGTCATCGCCACGCCCTACGCCCTCAACGTGATGACCGGCGCCGCCCTCTTCGTGATGCTGGCCGTCGGACTGAACATCGTGGTCGGCTACTGCGGGCTGCTCGACCTCGGGTACGCCGCCTTCTTCGCCGTCGGCGCCTACACCAGCGGCATCCTGGCCATCGAACTCGATGTCCCCCTGCTCGCCACTGTGCCCGCGGTCCTGGTCGTGACCGTGGTCGCCGGTCTCGTCATCGGGGCGCCGACGCTACGCCTTCGCAGCGACTACCTCGCCATCGTCACGCTCGGCTTCGGCGAGATCATCCGTATCACGGCCACCAACCTCGAGATCACCGGCGGGCCTTCGGGCATCTACGGCATCCCTGGGCTGTGGGGCGACGGCCCCACCGATCCGGCGCTGTTCTATTACGTCACCGTCGGTGTCGTCGCCGTGGCGGTCCTGTTCGCCGCGCGCCTGGGCCGCTCCCGGCTCGGCCGGGCCTGGCGGTTCGTACGCGAGGACGAGGACGCCGCCGCGGCGATGGGCATCCATCCGCACCGGGTGAAGCTGGCCGCCTATGTCGCCGGCGCGGTCTGGGGCGGTCTCGCCGGTGTGCTCTTCGGCGCCCAGCTCTCGGCCGTCTCTCCGGCCAGCTTCACTTTCCTGTGGTCGGCTCTCGTACTGATGGCCGTGGTGCTCGGCGGGATGGGCTCGACCCCGGGTGTCGTGGCCGGCGCCATCGCGATCAGCCTTGCGCCGGAGCTGCTGAGGCAGGTGCAGGACTACCGGTTCTTCGTCTTCGGTGTCCTGCTGATCGTGGTGATGGTGCTGCGTCCGCAGGGGCTGTGGCCGCAGCGTACGCGCGAGTCGGCGCGCACGGGCGCGCGGCGCGCCGCCCCGCCCCCCCCGGCGCCCGCGCCCCTCCCACGGCGGCAACCCCCTCCAGCCTGCCCGAAGTCGAGGACCTGCGGCTCACCTTCGGCGGCGTCCGCGCCCTCGACGGCCTGAGTTTCACGGTGGGCCACGGTGAGATCGTCTCGCTGATCGGACCGAACGGCGCGGGCAAGACATCGGCGTTCAACTGCGTGACCGGGTTCTACCGGCCGGACAGCGGCACCATCCGGTTCGACGCGGCCGATGTCACCGGCCGCAGTCCTGCTGCGATCGCCCGGCTCGGAGTATCCCGCACGTTCCAGAACCCGCGCCTGTTCGGCGAGTTGTCCGTCCTGGACAACGTACGCGCCGGCACTCACCTGTGGCTGCGGCAGCGCGTTGTCGACGTCCTGCTGCACACGCCGCGCTACCGGCGCACCGAGCAGCGCGTCACGGATGAAGCCCACAGGTGGCTGGACTTCGTCGGGCTGCGAGGCGACCGGGCCGGACTCGTACGCCACCTGCCCTACGGAGAGCAACGGCGGGTGGAAATCGCCCGCGCCCTCGCACGCCGCCCCCGGCTGCTGTTCCTCGACGAGCCGGCGGCGGGCCTGAACCACGGTGAGAGGACCGAACTCGTCGACCTCATCCGGCGGATCAGCGCCCACGGCACCGCGCTCGCCCTCATCGAACACGACATGGGACTGGTCATGGAGATCTCACAGCGCGTCGTCGTCCTCGACTTCGGCAGGAGTATCGCCGATGGCCCACCTGCGCAGGTACGCGCCACCCCCCGCGTCATCGAGGCGTACCTGGGGTGCGACACCGATGACGCGGAACTCGCCACCGCCCGGGGGGTGATCCGCGGTGACTGAACGCCCGACCCTGCTGCAGGTGACCGGTCTCGAGGTGTACTACGGCGAGGTCCGGGCCCTGTCCGGGCTCGATCTGCGGGTGGGGGAGGGCGAGATCGTCGCGCTGCTCGGCAACAACGGCGCGGGCAAGACCACGGTCCTGTCCGCCCTGTCCGGCCTGGTCCGCCCGGCCGCGGGCCGGATCACCTACGCGGGCCGCGATGTGACCGACGCACCGCCGCCACAGAGGGTGGCGGCCGGCCTGGTGCAAGTACCGGAGGGCAGGCGCATCTTCAGCACCCTCACGGTGCACGAGAACCTTCAGCTCGGGGGCTATCTGCAGCGGGACAACCGCGAGGTGGCCCGGCGTATCGCCCAGGTCTACACGCTGCTGCCGCGGCTTGCCGAACGCCGGGAGCAGCAGGGCGGCACGCTGTCCGGAGGCGAGCAGCAGATGCTGGCCATCGGCCGCGCACTGGTGACCCGCCCGCGGCTTCTGATGCTGGACGAGCCGTCGATGGGACTCGCACCCCTGCTGGTGACCGCGGTGCTCGAGGTCGTCGCCGACATCAACACCAAGCACGGTACGAGCGTGCTCTTGGTGGAGCAGAACACCAGGGCGGCCCTGCGCTTCGCCGACCGGGCCTACGTGCTCGAGGACGGCCAGGTCGCGCTGACCGGGCCGGCCGGGGAACTGGCCGCGGACAAAAGGGTGACGGAGGCATACCTGGGCGCTCTCTGAGCCGACCGACGGAGCCGGGGGAGCGGCCGACGGGTGCCCAGGTACCTGAGGTTACCCGCTCTGACCTGCGATGTTTTACGTCCAGGTACCGCAGGAGTAGCGTTCTGATATGCCTGCACTCAATGTGGACTTCAGCGAAGAGGAACTCGCCGAGCTCCGCGCCCTGGCCCAGGACACCGGCGAGCCGATGAAGGCGATTGTCCGCAAGGCGACTGCCGACACCATCTCCCGGCACCGAGCCCTGCGCGAGGCCGCCGAGATCTTCCAGCGCACCTTCCGAGACCCGGCGCTCGCCGACGCGATCTCGGCGGCCGGCATCGACGACGGACCCGCCCCGCGCTCCGCCGGACAGGCCGCCTGACCCGATGCCCCCTGTGATCCACATCGACGTGCCGTGGCTGCTGCGGCAACACGAACAAGCCCTCCCCGATCAGCCTCTGATCTCGGACTTCTCCGCGCTGGTCGCGGCCGTGGCACGGCACCGGGTCGACCCGCCCCGGCTCGGCATCGACTCCGACGCTTCCTGGCGCGCGGCCGCGCTCCTGCAGACCCTGGTACTGCTGCGCCCGCTGCCCGCACACAACGTGCGCTTCGCCTGCGCCATCGTCATCGCCTACATGCACGCCTCCGGCGAAGGCCTGGATGCGCCGTACGGCGAACTCGTCGAACTCGCCAAGGAGGTGCTGACGGTCAAGGCCGACGTCTTCGCCGCAGCCGACAAGATCCGCACTTGGCGTCTCTGAGTCACCTGCTCGGCGGTAGCTCGGCGCTGGCGGCGGGAGTGGGGCGTTACAAAAAGGAGCGTCGCGCGCGTCCACACGCTGCTCTGCCAGCGGCAGAACATCGGCCGGACCGGGCTCGATGGTTACTACAGTCCCGTTTCATGACAACGATGGCGACGATGACGACGCGCACGGTCGAGTACTCGGCGGACGGTTTGACGATGATCGGGCACCTTGCTCTCCCGGCCGGTGGCGACCGCCGGCCCGCGGTGCTGCTCGGACCAGAGGGCATGGGGCTCAGCGACGTCGAGCGCCGCAGGGCCGATGCTCTGGCCGGGCTGGGATATGTAGCGCTGGCCTTCGACCTTCACGGTGGGCGCTATTTGGCCGACCCCGAGGAGATGCTGGCCCGTTGCATGCCGCTGCTCGACGACCCCGACCGGATGCGAGGCATCGGCCACGCGGCGCTCGACGTGTTGCGCACCGAACCGCGGACCGACCCCGACCGGATAGCCGCCGTCGGTTACGGCACCGGGGGCGCCATCGCGCTGGAACTCGGGCGCGACGGCGTCAACCTGCGCGCGATCGGGACGGTCAACGCAACGACCACGGGCCGACCGGGCGAGGCGGCGCACATCCGCTGCCCGGTGTGGGCCGGGGTCGGTTCGGAAGACCCGATCATGCCGCCCGCGCAACGCAACGCGTTCACCACCGAGATGCAGGCCGCGGGCGTCGACTGGCGCCTCACGGTCTACGGCGGCGCCTTGCACGCCTTCCACCACCCGCCGGTCGACCACCCCACGGTCCCCGGCGTCGGCTACCACCCACAGCACGCGCAGCGAGCTTGGCGCGACGTCGTCGACCTGCTGACCGAGTGCCTGTCCGTGACCGAGAACTTGGGGGTCTGACCCGGCAAACTCGCTGGCGCCTGGCATGGCATGGCCTGGTCGACGTTGGGCACTGACGATCCCCACCCCTCAAGTCCGCACAGCAGAACCGTATTCGGGCAGATGCCGGATAGCGGCGACACGGGCGAGCTGCTGAGTCACGGCCATGACGGCTGCATCTCTGCCGCGTCCACCGGATTTCCGTTCCAGACGTGGACCGTTGCTGCGGCAGCGCGGCAGCGGCGCATTGGCGTGATCGGCGTGATCGGCTCACCCAAGCCGAAAGAGCGCGAGCGTTCGCCTCGTCATCCCGGCCGGGTGACAATCACCGGTGGTCGCATGCGTGGAGATACGTCACTTGGACAAGGAGCTGGAGATGCTCAGTCGAGGCGCGGACCACATCAGGGCTCAGGAGGACCGTTGACGGGGGCGAGGGTGGCGCTGCGCCGGGCGTGGGGTGAGTTCGTGGGCCCGGAGGCCACGCGCGCGAACCATGTGCTGACGGCTTTGACGACGGTGGCCGGTGCGGTCGCGGCGCCGGCCGTGGCCAGGGCGCGCGGGGCCGGCGCAGGAGGCGCAGCCATCGCATGCCTGCTGGCTGTGGACCTCGCAGGCGGTGTGTACGTCAACAACACGCGCGCGTGCGCCCGTTGGTACGAACGCCGGGGCCAGGGGAATGCCGCGCACTACGCATTCGCCGCGCTGCACGTCCATCCGGCGGTGGTGGCGCGGCTCGACGCGGGATGGCCGGGCGGGCGCGCGAGGCGCCGTGTCCACCCTGCCGTGTGGGCCGCGAGCCAGTACGCGTACATGGCGGCCGCGACGGTCGCCATCCGCCGCGCCCCGGCACGGCGACGAACCCTCGGCGTGGCCCTCACGGCGGGCGGGCTGGTACTGGACGGCCTGCTGGGCCCGTCGCGGACCGCACCATGGTTCGCCTGGACCTACTACCCCAAGCTGCTGTTGGGCCATGCCGGGGCGTCACTGTGGTCGGACGAGGAGTTGGCGCCGCACTGAGACGCGGCGCTCAGTCGCGCAGGGCGGTATTTCGGCCACCTCGAGTGTCCGGTGCGGCGAGGGTGGGCGCGGGGCTCCGTAACTCACATGCTCCGAGGCGGAGTTGGTGGTGCGGGAGATGAAGCAGAGTGCGAATCCAGCCATAACTCTCCGGCATATGCCAACGATCACGGGTTGTGAGGGAACAATAGCCGTACGCGATCGAGGTTCCGATCGGCGTGACCGTCACGCTCGCAGGCTCGACCAGTCCTGAGCGCCAAGGCGGCCCAACCTCGACGTGCACACGATGTGTCCTGCCGCAGCCAGGACACCAGCGAACCGGTTCCGCCCGCACCCTCGCGCGCGATCCCTCGTCACCGCGCCGACCTATGCGGACGGACCGCAGATGGGGGCGACGTGCACGAGGAATTTCTCTGCGAAGTGACCGGGTACGGCGTCTGCGCCGGGCAGCTGGTCGGCGTACCGCTGGGCACCTACCGAGCGCCGAGTCTGCCGCTGGCGCTGTGGTGGCTGCGCGAACGCGCCACCTGGATCGCCGAGCGCCTCGACCCCACCCCGGACGCGGCGGGTATACCGGCGGGTGCTCTGGTGCCGCTGCCGCGCGATGCCCCCGATGTGCCGGGGCAGTTGAGGGCCTGGCGGGACAACGCCGCGGAGCAGTCCCAAGCGGGGCTCCTCCTGGAGTACGGGCAGCTGTTCCGGTTCATCGCCCGCGACGCCACCACGGAGTTCGAGCTGCTCGCCGAGTCCGTCGACACCATCCGCATCCACCGCGCCCTCGGCGCAGCGCCGCGCACCGCGGATCACGCGCCCCGCGCGGTCAGAAGGAGCGTGCCCACTCCCCAACGGCAGGCGCCGGCACCACTTCAGCGGCAGGGCCAACGACACCGCCACACCCCATCAGACTCAGCCACCGCCGCGGGGCGCACGCGTAGCGGCAGCGCAAGCACGCACGCCCTTTGAAGCCGTCGCCGTACGGGTTCGTGGTTGTGCCGCCGCGGTGGAAGGTCGAGCGGCCCATCGGCTGGATCCTGAACGGCTTCAGGTTCTGATCTGCCACTCCAGGCAATGGTGGCCAGATGCGTCTTCGAAAGGTGTGGGCCAGTAGTAGAGGAACGGACCGTCAGATTCCAACGCGTCGGCCAACGTCCTGAAGAGCTGCGTGAGACTGGTTGCCCACAGAGTCCCGTCCAGGTCCCCGGAGCCGATGCCCATCTCATACACGTGACCGTATGAAGGGCCAGGCCGGTGATCGACAAAGGCAACCCCGCCGTCGTTGGGAAGCGCGAACGGCACACAGTGATGGAGATTTACGGCCAGTGCATCGTCCTCCCACAGGTCAGCATCGATGTTGTCTTTGCCGACATCCACGATCACGTCGTACATCGACGCGATGTCGTCCACGCTGCCAAGCCGGCACCCCGACGGAAGAAATGCACCAGCGGGAAGGCGCCTGCGGGAGCCGGGAGGGGCAACAGGTTCAGCCGCTCCATCGTGCTGCTGCAGCAATGCCCTGAGCTCCGGATGCAGGCCGTAGCCGAGCCGCGACTCCAGCTCGATGAGCTGCTCGGGAACTGCTGGCCTTCGCAACATGGCGTGATCAGCAGGCGAGTTCGCCTGAAGCCATGACTCGAAGCGAGCCCACTCACGCTCGAACGCAGGAAGATCAATCTGTGTCATGCGCTGAACATAGACGGCCGTACTGACAGCCCGCTTCCCGGTCAGGCTGCCAGATGCAGTGATCGCCATCCCTCGTTCCGACGCTGACGATGTGGAGGATCTCGACGAGCCCCATCCGTACGGAAGACAAGGCGCAGGCCTCACCGGCGACTTGAACAAGATCGGTCTGCCCATACGCGCGTCACGTGCACATAGTCCGCTCGTCATCGCAGCTGCCTCCGGCGCCGCTGTCCCTGACCGCGGCGAACGCTCATGGGAGCAGCACGACCTGGGCACCGTTGCGGAAGCCTCGGGCGCGGACCGGACCTGGCTGCCGATCCACGCCGCGATGACCACGGTGCGCGCCCACAACGGCTGATGGCCGCGCCACGCCGCCGGGTACGGGCAGCTGCTCTGCACCAAGGCAGCCGCGCCGCAGGTGACCTCGGACCTCGCACGACTCCCAGGACCCGCAAGGCGTGTGAACGGCTGTGCCCACGGCGCATCGGTCACCCAAGACCCGGCTACGGCGGCTCGCCGCGTGTGCTGACCGGAAGGAGACGCGGCCAGTGCCTACTCGGCTGTCCCAGCTTGGGGCGCAGGCGGTCGGGTAGTGCCAGGAGGTACGGCGCCGCAGACAGTTCCCGAGGCGGGGAGGTCCCGGTCGATCAGCGCGGCGTCCACCGCGTCGTCGATGCACCGGCCGCTCGTGCGGTACGAGGTGTGTCCGACGCCCTCGCGGGTGAGCAGGACGGCGTCCTTGAGACGCTTCGTCATGGTCTGGGCCCAGTGGTACGGGGATACGTTGTCCACACGGCCGCCCACCACCAGGATCGGCGGGGCGCCGGCGCCGGTGAGCTCCTTGGTGAAGCGGTCCTCGTTCTGGACGGGCCACCGCGCGCAGTTCAGCGCGCTGTAGGCCGCCCGGCTGCCCAGACGCCCGCCACGAGCGGCGATCTTCTTCGCCGCGGCACGGTGCTCCGCCAGGTTGGTCAGGGCCGGCCAGTCGGCGCACCGCACCGCGGTGTGCTGCTCCTGCAAGGTCGCGTACGGGCCACCGAACGGTGCGACCGTGACCTTCGAGACCACGAAGTGCAGGAGTGTGCCGTTGCCTTGCTGGGCGGCGAGCAGACCCGCGGTGAGGGTGGGCCACAGCGCCCGGGCCCCGGCGGCGGCCCGCGCGGCCTCGAGCGCTACGGCGCCGTCAAGTGTGCCGCCGGGAGTGAGGCCCTCGGCGGGCGGGACATGCAGCGGCTTGGCCTCGAGCCGCGCGATCAGGGCGTCGAACGCGGACTGGGGGTCTCCGTTGCCGAACGGGCAGGCCCGCACGCCCTCGGCGCGGCAAGTCTCGATCCAGGCGTCGAGGTTCTCCTCGTTGGAGACGGCGACGTCGTCGAGGAGGCGGAGCGGGTCGTTCATCCACAAGCTGGTGTCGACGGGGGCATCGATCACCATCTGGCGGACGCGGCCCGGGAACATCGTGGCGTACATGGGGCCGACCACGGTGCCGTACGAGGCTCCGTAGAAGGTGATCTGCTCCTCGCCGAGGGCTGCACGGACCTGGTCGAGGTCGCGGGCGACGTTGTCGGTGGACAAGCTCGCCAGGAACGCGGGGCTCTGGTGCGCAAGGCAGCCCTTGGTGAAGGTGTCGGCGTCAGCGAGCAGCCGAGTCAACGGCTTCCCGCCGGGGATGGCCGGGTCGAGGTCGTCGGCCGCCACCTGGGCACGCTGCTCGTCGGTGAGGCAGCGCACGGCGCCCGACTCACCGACGCCGCGCGGGTCCATACCGATGACGTCGAAGCGGGACACCACGTCCGGCGAGTACGGGCTGGCGGCGCTCTCGGGGGCGATGGACCTCACAGTCTCGGTGGCCGACACCCCCGGACCGCCCGGGTTGATGAACAGGCTGCCGATACGCCGTTGCGGGTCGGTGGCACGGTGGCGGGTGACGGCGAGCGCAATCTGCTCGCTGTCGGGCGCGGTGTACTCCACCGGCACCTTGACGGTGGCGCAGTCCAGGCGAGGTCCGCACGCAGTCCAGTCAATCGGGTCAGGGGCAGGCGCGGACGGCTCGGCTTGCGTTGACGTCGCGGTGCTTCCGCTGACGCACCCGGTCAAGGACAGCGCCGCGGCGGCCAGCAGCGCCGCAATCCGTGGAGAACGCGCGGGTACGGCGGAATGTCGGACAGATCGTGACATGCAAGCGACGCTATGCACCTCACCCGGCGTGCGCATCCGCCGAAGGTTCCGGGAACCCCGACCAAAGTTGAAGGTTGCCCCCAGCAGATCACTCGTATGGCCCCTCGGACCGATCACCGTATGCACGGAATGCGGAACAGGCCGTCCGATTCTCGCTCTTGACGGTCTGTCACACAGAGCACGACGATGCGGGCACGCATCACGCACCACGCACCACGCACACGCACCACGCACCACGCATCATGCACAGCTCCAGCGCCCTGCGGCCCCGGTGGTCGCGGGGCGTCTCGTACGTTTCCGTCCCTGTCCTGTACGGAATCCGAATCGGAGCCCCCACATGAGACTCTCCGCTCCCGACCGCGCGCCCGGCGTCAGACGCCTGGTGGCCTGCGCGGTCCTCGCACTCGGCGGCCTGTTCGCCTCCTCCGCTCCCACGGCGGGCGCCGCCGCCACCGCCCCGGGCGCGGGCGGGGCCGGGGCGGCGCGGGCGGTTGCCGCCCCCCCCCCACCCCCCCCGCCCGGGCGGGGGGCCGGCGGCTGGCCCCCGAGTGCGATAGCCGCCCCCGACATACCGCTCGCCAACGTCAAGGCGCACCTGTCGCAGTTCGGCTCCATAGCCGCCGCCAACGGCGGCAACCGCGCCCATGGCCGCCCCGGCTACAAAGCCTCCCTCGACTACGTCAAGGCCAAGCTGGACGCGGCTGGATTCACCACCACCGTGCAGCAGTTCACCGCAAGCTCAGCCACCGGCTACAACCTGATCGCCGACTGGCCGGGCGGCGACCCGAATACCGTCCTGATGGCCGGCGCCCATCTCGACGGCGTCAGCTCCGGGCCCGGCATCAACGACAACGGCTCCGGCTCGGCCGCCGTCCTGGAGAGCGCGCTCGCCGTCTCCCGGGCACAGCTCCAGCCCACCAAGCATCTGCGGTTCGCGTGGTGGGGAGCCGAGGAGCTGGGACTGCTCGGCTCCAAGCACTACGTCAACAACCTGCCGGCCGCGGAGCGTTCGAAGGTCAGCGGTTATCTGAACTTCGACATGATCGGCTCGCCCAACCCGGGCTACTTCGTCTACGACGACGACCCCGCCATCGAGAAGACCTTCAAGGACTACTTCGCCGGCCTCGGCGTCCCGACCGAGATCGAGACCGAGGGCGACGGCCGCTCCGACCACGCCGCGTTCAAGAACGTCGGCATCCCCGTCGGCGGCCTGTTCACCGGCGCGAGCCGCACCAAGACCAGCGCCCAGGCCCAGAAGTGGGGCGGCACAGCGGGACAGGCCTTCGACCGCTGCTACCACTCGTCCTGCGACGGTACGGCGAACATCAACGACACCGCCCTTGACCGTAACAGCGACGCGATCGCGCACGCCGTGTGGACGCTCGGCACCGAACCCGCGATCCCGCCGGGCGACGTCTACGAGAACACCACCGACGTCGCGATCCCCGACAACGCGGCGGCCGCCACCTCCACCATCACCGTCAGCGGCCGCACGGGCAACGCGCCCGCCACCCTCAAGGCGGGCGTGGACATCACCCACACCTGGCGAGGTGACCTGGTCATCGATCTGATCGCACCGGACGGCACCGCGTACCGCCTGAAGAACTCCTCGGCGAACGACTCCGCGGACAACGTGGTGGCCACCTACACCGTGAACGCCTCCGCCGAGACGGCCAACGGCACCTGGACCCTGCGTGTCCAGGACGTGGCAGCCCAGGACACCGGCCGGATCAACGGCTGGAAGCTGACCTTCTGACAGGCAGGCAAAAGGGCCCGACCCACCGCAACGGTGCTCGGACTCCTACGGTCCTCGCACCACCTGTGATGTGCAGGAGGTGCGAGGACAGTCGACCCATACGGGGGCGGCCTGCCTCCACGAGGATCAGGCTGACCTGCATGCCCAGTCGGCGGCAGAAGACGCGCACCCCGGCCGCAGGTCGTGTGATGTGGGTCGCTGACGCGCTTGCGGACCGCGGATCCGGGCAGGTGCCCGCGCGACTCCTCGCCGGAAGTGAAAGGCAGTGCAGACGATGACGACCACCGACGCGCCCCTCGGAGATCTCACCGGGCGACGCGCCCGGGCCATCGAGGACTACCGCACGCTGAAGGCGCAGGGACGCGTCCTCGACCTCACGCGCGGCAAGCCCGCCCCGGAGCAGCTCGACCTCGCCCAGGACCTGCTGTCGCTTCCGGCGGGACGCTGGAAGGCGGCCGACGGCACCGACTGCCGCAACTACGGCGGCCTGAAGGGCCTGCCGGAACTGCGGGAGATCTTCGCGCCCGTGTTCCAGGTGCCGGCCGAGCGGCTGCTGGCCGCCGGCAACTCCAGCCTCGAGCTGATGCACGACTGCGTGGTGCACGCGCTGCTGAGCAAGGTCCCGGGCGCCGTACGCCGCTGGGCCGATGAGACGCGCGTCGCGTTCCTGTGCCCGGTGCCCGGCTACGACCGGCACTTCGCATTGAGCGAGCGCTTCGGCATCGACCTCGTACCGGTGCCGATGACCGACGAGGGCCCGGACATGGATGTCGTGGAGCGGCTCGTCGCCGACGACCCAACGGTCAAGGGCATCTGGTGCGTGCCGAAGTACAGCAATCCGAGCGGTGTCAGCTACAGCGACGAGGTCGTGGAGCGCCTCGCCGCGATGCCGACCGCGGCGCCCGACTTCCGGATCTTCTGGGACAACGCGTATGCCGCCCACCACCTCACGGACGAGGAGGTGGAGATCCTGGACGTGCTCGCGGCGTGCGAGGCGCACGGTCACGCGGACCGGGCCCTCGTCTTCGGCTCCACCTCGAAGATCACATTCGCGGGCGCAGGCGTCGGCTTCTTCGGCGCGTCCCAGGCCAACGTGGACTGGCTGCTCGCCAAGAGCGGCAAGCGTTCCATCGGCCCCGACAAGGTCAACCAACTCCGCCACGCACAATTCCTGCGCGACACCGACGGCGTTCGGGCCCACATGCAAGCGCACCGTGCGCTGCTCCAGCCGAAGTTCGAGCTGGTCCTCGACGTGTTGGGGCAGGAGCTCGGCGGCACGGGCCTGGCCCGGTGGACGACTCCGAAGGGCGGGTACTTCATCTCGCTGGAGCTGGTGTACGGCGGTGCGTCCGAGGTGGTCCGGCTGGCCGCCGAGGCGGGCACGGCCCTCACCCCGGCCGGCGCCACGCACCCGTACGGCGACGATCCGGACGACGCCACCATCCGCATCGCGCCGAGCTTCCCGTCCCTCGAGGACCTGCGGCATGCGGTCACCGGCCTGGCCACGTGCGTGCGTCTGGTCGGATACGAGCGGCAGTTGAGCCGGTAGCGGGCAGGAGGGTGGGGGGGGGGCACTCCAGTGGGGCGGCCCCCCCCCCCCCCCCCCCCCCCAGGGGGGGGCGCCCCCCCCTCCCCCGGGGCC
>NZ_JAEIMH010000111.1:22116-24658 GCF_016464295.1 Streptomyces sp. N35
GGATCCGGGGGGCGGTTGGGGGGGGAGGGGGCGGGAGGGGGGGCCGGGCCCACTCCAGTGGCCCGCCCCCATCCTCCCCTTCAGCCAAGAGTGCGTGCAGCCTCCAGCTCCTCGAGGGCCATCTCGGCCGCGGCGTCTCGGTATCCGAAGGCGTCGTCGCCGACCGGGGCGGCCGCCGCGGTGGGCGCCCCGGCCCAGGCCCAGGCCCGAGGAGCATCCCGTGAGCAGCCACCGTCGTCCCATGGTCATTCCCGCGTCGGGGACGGCCCGTGCAGGAGCGTCCCCCTCGGGAAAGAAGTGGGTCGTCGTAGATCTGGCTCCCGAGCGTCAGCGGATCGTGAGCAGTTTGGCCCGGCTGGGCACTCCCTGGGCGTTCATGGCGAACAGCATGTACGTGCCGGGGAGGGCCACGCCGGGATCCGCCGGAATGTCCACCTCATAGGCTGACGTACCGGTTTGACGGGACGTCAGGGGAACGCGCCGTTGGTCGTTGTCGGTGGAGTGGGTCGCTGCCCCGGCCCGTACCAGAACGAAGGACGCAACGGCGGAGTCCGCGGTGACGGCCAGCTTCGCCCCGTTCGTGGTCTGTGCCGGGACACCGCCGGTGAGGACGGGGCGGGCCTTTTCGGTGCCGTCGGCGTTGAGGAGATAGGGCGGGGTGAACACGGCACCGTCGGCGTGATTGGTGGCACAGTCGCCGCACAGGCCGCCGCCCCCGGAGAAGATCCGTCCGTCGGGCAGCAGGTTGGCCACGCTGTGGTAGTTGCGCGGCACAGCCATCGACGCCATACGCGTGAACGTACCCGTGGCCGGATCCCAGATCTCCGGGGCCATCGCCGACGTCGCGTCGCTGAAGGGCACCGGGTACGCCTGCCCGCCGAAGACGGCCACCTTGCCGTCGGGCATGACAACGCTGTTCGCGAAAGCCCGCGCGAAGGCCATGTCGCCGGTGCGCGCCGCGGCCGGCTGGCCGCCCCCGTTGAGGTTCACGGTGTAGGCGCGCCGTGTGGCCTGGGTGTTCTCGTACGAGGGCGCGCCGCCCAGAGTGAGGAGTTTGCCGATGTCGTACGCCACGGCGTTGCCGTTCATGGCATCGGCGCTGTCGGCGCGGTTGCCGGCGGCGGAGATGGTGCCGTTGCCCGTAGTGGAGATCCAGTTCATCTGCTTGCTCGGTCCGAGATGCAGTACGCGGCCGCCGGAAGTGGCGTGCAGCCACTGGTGGTTGTCGGCGCGATAGGGGCCGCGAGGGTCGGCGGTCATGGTGGTGGTGGCCGGTACGCCGGACAGGGTGCGCCACGTGCCGTTCGTGGCGGACCAGACCTCACCGCCCTTGTTGCCTTCGCCACCGCTCCAGGAACCACCCAGAACAAAGGCATCACCGGTGGACAGAGTGGTCATGGCTTGGTAGCCGCGCGGGGTGTTCATGTCCGTCGTCGACGTCCACGTGTCGGTGGCCGGATCGTAGATGCTGGCGCGCTCCGCGTTGCTGCCGCCGGTCACCAGGATCCGTCCGTCTCGCAGGACGGCGGTGCCCGGACAGAACATGTCGTGCCGGGTGTTCTCGATCCGGCGCTGCGAGACGGCGCCCGTCGTGAGGTCCCAGATGGCGGTCTGCGTATAGCCGTTGCTGCCGCCGAACCGGTCGATGCCGTAGGCGGACCAGACCAGCATCTTGTTGTTGGGCAGAACGGCGCCGGCCACCGGCACCAGCGGGAATCCGGTGAGCGAGCTCCAGACGCCGTGGGCGGCGGGCTGTGCCGGTCCGCTCAGCCGCAGCTCGGCGGCCGATGACCAGGGTCCCCGGCCGCCTGCTTCCGTGGTCGCCGTCAGCCGGACGTAGCGGGCCGTGACGGTACGGGTGAAGGTGGCGCCCTTGACGGTGTCGTCGTCCTTCCATACGCCGCTGGCGACCGGTGCGCCGAAGGTGGTGCCGTCGGTGCTTGTGGAGACGGAATAGGCGCCGATACGACCGTTCACCCCGGCGCGGCGCGGCTGGTAACCAAGCGCGGAGACGGCCTGGTTGCTCTTCATGTCGATGGTGATGTGATGCGGCAGCGGCGCCGGCGTGCCCGACCACTTGCTGTGCCAGAGAGTGTCGGGATCGCCGTCCAGGGCGAGCGTGGCACGGTTGTCGGCGGAAGCTGTTTCCTGGTCGCTGGCCGTCGCGGTCCAGCCCTCTCGCGACAGGTCCACGACGGAGGCCGCGGTGCCCGGGTCGCCGAGGAGGTTGATCTCGGCGGCCGATGACCAGGGCCCACGGTTGCCGGCTTCGGTGAGGGCGGTCAGCCGGACGAAGCGAGCGCCTCGAGGAGCGAAGCTCAGCGTCTTGGTGGTGGCGTCGTCGGCCAGGGTGCCGGTGGTCACTGCGGCTCCCCACGTCGTCCCGTCGTTGCTCAGATGCACGGCGTACTGGCCGATGCGGCCGTTGGCGCTGGTGGTGCGGGGCAGGTAGACGAGTGCGGAGACCACCGCGGCAAGGGGGGAGAAGGCGACGGGGGCGTCGAGTCATCTGTTGCCACAAGGTGTTGAGGTGTTGCCACAA
>NZ_JAEIMH010000112.1:0-11011 GCF_016464295.1 Streptomyces sp. N35
CTCGATCTGGCCCCCGGGGGGGGGCCGGGGGGGGGCGCGCCCCCCCCCTCCTTCTTCCACGCGCGTGACCGCGACCGTTCACGCGCATGAAACAGCCCAAGGAGCAGCGTCCCCATGCCCATTGATGCCGCAAAGGCCGTCTCCTCCGAGCCGCGCAGCACCGACCTGACCTGGGACCACAAGGACATCCAGCTCTACCACCTGGGCCTGGGTGCGGGAATCCCGGCGACCGACCCGGACGAGCTGCGCTACACCCTCGAATCCAAGCTGCAGGTCCTGCCGAGCTTCGCGACCGTGGCGGGCGGCGGGATGGCCGCCGCGGGCGGACTCTCCGCGCCCGGGATCGACGTCAACCTCGCCGCGGTCCTGCACGGCGGCCAGAAGGTCACACTGCACCGGCCGATCCCCGTCAAGGGCAAGGCGGTGCAGAGCTCGACGATCCCGGCCGTGTACGACAAGGGCAAGGCCGCCGTGATCGTGATGCGCTCGGAGGTCACCGACGACGAGGGCCCGCTGTGGACCTGCGACACCCAGATCTTCGTCCGCGGCGAGGGCGGCTTCGGCGGTGAGCGCGGACCCTCCGACCGGCTCGAACTGCCCGCCCGCGCACCGGACAAGACCGTCGAGAAGACCATCCGCGAGGACCAGGCGCTCCTGTACCGCCTCTCCGGCGACTGGAACCCGCTGCACGCCGACCCCGAGTTCGCCAAGCTGGCCGGCTTCGACAAGCCGATCCTGCACGGGCTGTGTTCCTACGGGATGACTTTGAAAGCCATCGTCGACAGCGTGCTCGACGGCGATGTGACCCGGGTGCGCTCGTACACCACACGCTTCGCGGGTGTGGTCTTCCCCGGCGAGACCCTGCGGATCCGCATCTGGCAGCTCGACGGCAAGGTCCAGGTGTCGGTGACCGCGGCCGAACGGGACGACGCGCCCGTGCTCGCGGACACCGTGGTCGAGCACTCCTGATCCCCGTAACTCCCTCACGTACTAAGCCTGTTCCGCACCGCATCCGAGAAGGAGCCGCACCATGCGCGCAGCAGTACTGCACGAGATCGGCCAGGACAAGCTGGAAGTGCTCGACGACTTCGAGACCACCGGCTTCGGGCCCGGCAAGGTGAAGATCCGGGTGCGGGCCACCGGCCTGTGCCACTCGGACCTGTCCGCGATGAGCGGGGTGCTGCCGCAGCCCGGCCCGTTCGTGCCCGGGCACGAGGGCGCCGGCGAGATCCTCGAGGTCGGCGAGGGCGTCACCAACGTCAAGGTGGGCGACCGCGTCCTGGTGTGCTGGCTGCCCGCGTGCGAGACCTGTCCCGCGTGCAAGCGCGGCCAGAAGCAGCTGTGCCTGGCCGGGTTCATGAACGCCGGCATCCCCAACTACAAGCGGGCCGGCGGTGATGTCTTCGGCTTCGCGGGCACCGGCACCTTCGCCGAGGAGACCGTGGTCGACGCGCGCTGCGCCGTGCCGATCCCGGACGACGTGCCCTTCGACATCGCCGCGCTCATCGGCTGCGGTGTCACCACCGGGCTCGGTGCGGCGATCAACACCGCGGACGTCGCGGCCGGTTCGTCGGTCGCCGTGATCGGCTGCGGCGGCGTCGGCATCTCCGCGATCCAGGGCGCGAAGCTCAAGGGTGCCGCCGAGATCGTGGCCGTGGACCCGGTGGCCTCGCGGCGTGAGGCGGCGCTCAAGTTCGGTGCCACCAAGGCGGTTTCGCCCGAGGAACTGGGCGACGCCAAGCAGAGCGTCACCGGCGGCGAAGGCTTCGACTACGTCTTCGAGGTCGTCGGCAAGTCCGCGACCGCCCGCAAGGCGTACGAGACCACCCGCCGCGGCGGCAGCCTCATCGTGGTCGGTGCGGGCGCGCTCGACGACTACCTGCAGTTCAACATGTTCGAGCTGTTCTTCGACGAGAAGAAGATCCTGCCGTCCATGTACGGCGGCGGCGATGTCCTCGCCTCGTACGAGCGGTCCATCGCGCTGTGGCGCGCGGGCCGTATCGACCTCGAAGGCCTGATCACGCACCGCGTGCCGCTGAGCGAGATCAACGAGGCGATCGAGCAGATGCGGACGGGTGTCGCACTGCGCACCTGCATCGAGATCTGAGCCCGCTGAACCGATTGTCTACGAGGGGACTTTGATGTCACAGCAGACTGGCCCGCTTGCCGGCCTCTCCGCGATCGTCACCGGCGCCGGACGCGGCCTCGGCCGGGCCGAGGCCCTGGAACTGGCCAGGCTCGGCGCGAGCGTCGTCGTCAACGACTTCGGGCAGCCGGGCAGAGACGGTTCCGGCGAGGCCTCGGCGACCCCCGCCGAGCAGGTCGTGGCCGAGATCGAGGCGGCGGGCGGCCGGGCCGTCGCGCACCTGGGCGATGTCGCCGACCACGAACAGGCCCGTCAGCTGGTGCAGTTGGCGATCGACTCGTTCGGCAAGCTGGACATCCTGGTCAACAACGCGGGCATTCTGCGCGACCGGATGGTCTTCTCGATGTCCGAGGACGAGTGGGACTCGGTGATCCGCGTCCACCTCAAGGGCCACTTCAACACGACGCACTTCGCCTCCGTGCACTGGCGCGAGCGGTCGAAGGCGTCCGGTGGCCCGGTCTTCGGGCGGATCATCAACACCTCGTCCGAGGCCTTCCTCGCGGGTTCGGCAGGCCAGCCCAACTACGCGGCCGCGAAGGGCGGCATCGTCGGGCTGACCACGTCCTCCGCGCTTGCGCTCGGCAAGTACGGGGTCACGGCCAACGCCATCTGCCCGCGTGCCCGCACCCGGATGACTGAGGACGTCTTCGCCGGCTTCCAGGAGCCGACGGACGGCGGACTCGACAAGCTGGCGCCCGAGCACGTCGCCCCGCTCGTCGGCTACCTCGCCTCACCGGCGGCCGCGAAGGTCAACGGGCAGCTGCTCGTGGTGCACGGCGGGATGGTCGCGGTGGTCGAACGGCCCAAGGTGGCCGCGAAGTTCGACACCGCCAAGGAGGTGTTCACGTACGACGAGCTCGATGAGCTGATCACCCCGTGGTACGAGGACCGCCCGGCGGGGGAGACCTTCGCCGCGGCCGAGGTGCTCGGGCTCAAGCACGGCTGAGGATCTTTTCGCCGTACGTGGAGGGCCGGCCGGCATCGCTGCGGCCGGCCCTCGCGCGTGCGGATCAGCGGGCCGCGCGCGGGTCGGCGACCCTCGCGTGCGGCTCAGCGACCGTCACGCGCGGCTCAGCGACCGTCACGCGTGCGGCTCAGCGACCCTCACGCGCGCGGCTCAGCCGCCCGTCAACCGGCCCGTCAGCAGGGCCTGTTGCAGCGGTACGGGCCGCAGTGCGCCGCTCGCCGCCGGCTCGGGTCCGGGCTCCGCCGCGACGGGTGCGGGCAGGCACTCCGGCTCCGGTGCGGCCGGTGTCACCCGCGCGAGGCCGCACGGGGTGTCCTCGGTGACGTAGGGCAGCAGCAGCTCCTGGCCCGGGGACCACAGACCGCTGCCCAGCCAGCCGTACGGTGCCGCGAACTGCTGGGTCCCTCGCCGCTGAGGCGACCAGATACCGGCCCAGCTGCCCGCCGCGCCGTCGATCCTGAGCGCCACCGCGCAGGCCTCGGGGTTGAGGACCTGGCCGGGCTGTATGGCGAACGGCGTCACCACGCAGTCCTCCAGGCGCAGCCCTTCGGGGAAACGTATCGGCAAGGTCGAACCGAGCTGGCCCCAGCCGATCCGGTCCTCGCCGGGCGCGTTCGAGCGCACCAGGACGAAGCCGCTGCCGGGGTCGGCGAGCAGCAGCCGGTCGTCGGAGTCGTCGCCGATCTGGAGCAGCGGCGAGACCTCACCCCCGCGCTCCAGATCGACGGCGACCGTCTTCGTACGCCCGTCCAGGTGCTGGTCGAGCGCGAGCATCCGCCCGGTACGGTCCAGCCACACCCCGCCCGAGCAGCGGCCCGGCACCTGCGCGACCAGCTCGGGTCCGAACGCGCCGCCCGCCACCAGCCAGACGGAACTCGACCGTTCACCGGGTGCGAGCGCGTACGCCGGGCTCCCGCTGGGCGAGGGCGGCAGCAGTGTCAGCTCGGCCGTCTCCACGGCGCCGAGCGGCAGTTGGCCCGTACCGGGACCCGTCGGGTAGAGGAGCGAGAACATGTGGCGGCCGTCCGCGAGGCGGTGCACGAGCACCCGTCCGTCGGCCAGCGGCAGCACCTCCGTGTCCGGCTCCTCGGGCTGGTCGAGCGGCAGCGGCACCACATAGGGCTCGGGACTGTCCAGGCTCCAGCGCTCGGGGCACCAGACCTCGCCGCGCGGTGCGAGCCGCGCGGCATAGGAACCGTCGGCCGCGATCGTGAACCCCGGACGCCTCATCACACCAGTCCCATCGTCCCCAGGGACCGCATCCGTCGCACACGCCGTCGTCGTCATCCGGCCTTCACCTCCGGTGACGAAAGCTAGTTTTCGTACGCGCTGGCGTGGGACGCGCCGCCGCACGCTTCACACCAAAGGGTGGCGATGTCCTGATTCGCCTGAGAGACGGGAGGTCCCTGTGCTGTTGCCCTGCTGTCGGAAGCGTCACAGGGGGTGGCTGTGCCTTCCGTTGCCCCGGATGCGTAAGGTGAGGGTTACCTAAGCAAATCCTGTGTGCGCACCTCCCCGGCGTAAGGCCGTGTGCGCCTCGCCTTTATGGAGCGTCGATGTCCCTTCGCCGCCGCGGCACCGCCGCCGCAGCCCTCGCCGTAGCCGCCGCGCTGTCCCTCGGCGCCTGCTCTTCCTCCGACGCAGGCGGCGACGGATCGAAGAAGTCGGAGAACGGCGCGGGCAGCAAGAAGGTCGCCACCGGCGGCGAGGACTTCGCCAAGGCCGCCGAGGGCACCGCGAAGATGGGCACGGGCGCCAAGCCCGGCGAGGTCCCGCGCACCATCACGCACCCCCTCGGCAAGACCCGGCTCAAGGCGCAGCCCAAGCGCGTCGTGGTGCTCGACGTCGGCGAGCTCGACAATGTCGTCTCGCTCGGCATCAAGCCCGTCGGCTACGCCCCCACCGAGGGCGACGACGGCATCCCCGAGTACCTGAGCAAGGCCGCCGGCAGCCCGAAGGACGTCGGCACGATCAACTCCCTCAACCTGGAGGCGATCGCGGGCCTCAAGCCCGACCTGATCCTCGGTTCGCAGTTGCGAGCGGAGAAGCTCTACCCGCAGCTCTCCAAGATCGCCCCGACCGTGTTCTCCATCCGCCCGGGCTTCACCTGGAAGGAGAACTACCTTCTCAACGCCACCGCGCTCGACAAGCGTGCGGAGGCCGAGGAGAAGATCGCGGAGTACGAGGAGCAGGCCAAGAAGCTCGGCGCGGACCTCGGCGAGAAGAAGCCGACCGTCACGATGCTGCGCTACATGCCGGACCGCATCCGCCTGTACGCGAAGGCCTCGTTCATCGGCACGATCCTCGAGGACGTCGGCGTTCCGCGCCCGAAGAACCAGCAGATCGACGATCTGGCGACCGAGATCAGCCCCGAGAAGATCGACGAGGCCGACGCCGACTGGATCTTCACCGGCGTCTACGGCGACGTGAACAAGACCAAGCGCGACACCGCCGAGGACAACCCGCTCTGGAAGAAGCTCGGCGCGGTCAAGAACGGCCAGGCGAAGGACGTCCCGGACGAGACCTGGTACCTGGGCCTCGGCGTGACGGCCGCCCACGAGGTCCTCGGCGACCTGCGGGGCTTCCTCGTCAAGTAACGCCCGCATTCCCTGAGTTCACCGTCCCCGGCCGCCTTGTGCGGTCGGGGACGGGTGCGTTTCCGCGCTCTGTCCTTCATTCTGAACGCAGGGTCATGGACGCATGTTCATTACGGGAGGCCGAGATGGCGCAGATCGCCAACGTCCAGCAGTCCGAAGCCTGGAACGGATACGAGGGCGAGCACTGGGCCGCCCACCACGACCGCTACAACGCGATCAACGGCGGCTTCAACGCGGCGCTGCTCGACGCGGCCGGCATCGACGAGGCGAGCCGCGTGCTCGACCTCGGCTGCGGCGCAGGACAGACCACCCGGCTCGCGGCCCGCCGCGCGCACGCCGGGCGGGTGCTCGGCGTCGACCTGTCCGCACCGATGCTCGCCCGCGCCCGGGCAACCGCCCTCGACGAGGGCATCGGGAACGTGGCCTTCACGCAGGGAGACGTCCAGGTCTTCGGCTTCGCCGAAGGGGAGTTCGACGCCGCGATCAGCCGGTTCGCCGTGATGTTCTTCGCCGACCCGGTGGCGGCGTTCGGCAACGTCGCCCGGGCCCTGCGCCCCGGCGGACGCCTCGCGTTCCTCAGCATGCCGGACGTCACCGGCTCCGATCTGGGCACGGTCCTCGCCGCCGCGCGCGAGCACCTCCCGGCCTGGCACACGACCCCGGACCCCGAACGCAGCGGACCGATGTCGCTCTCCGACCCCGACCGCGTCCGCACGATCCTCGGCAAGGCGGGCTTCGGCGACGTATCGATACGGCGGATCGAGGCGGCGGAGACCTGGGGGCGCGACGCCGTGGACGCGGCGGAGTTCTTCACCGGCTGGGGTCCGGTGCGCCACCACCTCGCGGGCGCGGACCCGGGCCCGCTGCGCGCCGCCCTGACGGACGCGTTCCGTCGCTTCGAACGCGACGGCGCGGTCCGGCTCACGGGCAGCGCCTTGCTGGTGGAGGCCGTCCGGTGAAGCGGATCCTGCTCATCGGCGGATACGGGGCGGTCGGCCGGGAGACCGCGGCCCTCCTGTCGCGGTGGTACCCCGGCGCCGTGGTCGTCGCGGGCCGCAACCCCCGCGCGCTGCCCGGCACTTCAGCCGTACGACTCGATCTGGACGATGCCGCGGACCTGGAGCGGGCGCTCGACGGCACCGACGCCGTGGTGATGTGCGTCGACCACGACAACGCCCGCGTGGCCAGGGCCTGTTTCGTACGGGGCGTCCACTACGTCGACGTGTCCGCGGACCACGAGCGCCTCATCGGCGTGCAGCGGCTGCACGGACTCGCCGTCGAGCACGGGGCGGGCGCACTGCTCAGCGTCGGCCTCGCACCCGGCATCACCAACCTCCTGGTCCGGCAGGTCGGCGGCGTCGACGTGCGGATCGGGGTGCTGCTCGGCTCGGGCGAGGCGCACGGGCCCGCCGCGCTGGCCTGGACGCTCGACGGGCTCGCCGAGTTGGGGCCGTCCTGGCGGATGCGGTTCCCCGCCCCGTACGGAAACAGGAAGGTGCACGGCTTCCCGTTCTCCGACCAGTACACGCTGCCGCGCACCTCGGGGGCGGCACGGGTGGCGACCGGCATGTGCCTGGACTCGCGGGCGATGACCACCGTGCTCGCCGCCGCCCGGCTGCCCGGCGTCGCGCGGCTGCTCGCGGCGAAGCCCGTACGGCGGGCGCTGCTCGCCTCGTTGAGCCGGGTGCATCCCGGCGGCGACGGGTTCGCGGTGACCGCCGCGTCCGAGGGGCGCAGCGCGTCGTTCGGCGGCCGGCTGCAGAGCCGGACCACGGGCGTCGTGGCGGCGCTCGCCGTACGCGAACTCGCCGCCCTGCCGCCCGGAGTGCGGCATCTGGACGAGGCCGTGGAACCGGCCGCGTTCCTGGCGGAGGTGGCGCGGTGGGACGAGACCGGGGCGGCTCACTACGATCAGGTCGATGTCACCTAGGAAAGCGGCCGCGCTGCCGGACGGCGGGAGCCTGCGCGACCATCTCATCGCGACCGCCGAGCGCGTCATCGCCGAGCGCGGCACCGTCGGCCTGACCGTGCGCGCGATCGCCCGTGAGGCCTCGGTGGCCGACGGAGTGCTCTACAACCACTTCGCCGACAAGGAAGAACTGCTCGCCCACGCCCTCACCGCCCATGTGCGGAAGGTGGAGCGGGGGCTCGGCACACTGCCCGAGCCGGGCACGGGGACCGTCGAGGCCAACCTCAAGGCGTACGTCGCGTACGGCCTGGCCATGCACCGGGCGATCCTGCCCGCGTTCACCGGCTTCTTCTCCCAGCCGAAGGTGCTCGCGCGGTTCGCCGAGCTCGGCGGACCGGGCGAGGACTGGCGCGACCGCCTCGCCGGCCATCTGCGCGCCGAGCGGGACCTGGGCCGACTGCCGCGCGGGGCCAGGACCGACGCGGCGGCCCGGATCATCGTGGGCTTCTGCCATGAGGTCGTGATCTCGGCGCTGTTCGACGAACGGGCCCCGGCCGAGCCGGCCCCGGAGGCGGTGGACGATCTCGTGGCGGTGGTGCTGCGGGGGGTCGCGGGCTGACCTGACGGTCGTCCCGGCTTCCCCGGCCCGCTCGGGCGGCCGGTGACCGGGTCCGTCCTCGCCCGTGTGAGGTCTCCGCACAGGCCGTGCGAGCACCTGCGTACATCCCCTGCGTGCACAGGGTGGCCGCAGGTCCGGATCCGCTTCCCCGCGAGGGGCCGACACCGCCGCGGCCCAGGTAGCATCGCTGCGTGCCCCGCCTCCACGAAGTCCTCACCGCGCTCGACGCCCTCTGGCCCCCTGACCGGGCCGAGTCGTGGGACGCCGTCGGGACGGTCTGCGGGGAGCCGGACGCCGAGGTGGACCGGGTCCTGTTCGCCGTCGACCCGGTGCAGGAGATCGTCGACGAGGCCGTGCACCTGGGCGCCGGTCTGCTCGTCACCCACCACCCGCTCTATCTGCGCGGGACCACGACGGTCGCGGCCACGCACTTCAAGGGCCGGGTCATCCACGACCTGATCAAGAACGACATCGCGCTGCACGTCGCCCACACCAACGCCGACACCGCCGACCCCGGAGTCTCCGACGCCCTCGCGGGCGCCCTCGACCTGCGCGTCGTGGGCCCCCTCGTACCGGATCCGACGGACGACAAGGGCCGCCGCGGACTCGGCCGGATCTGCGAACTGCCGCACCCCATGCCGCTGCACGAGTTCGCCGCGTACGCCGCGGGGCGCCTGCCCGCCACCGCGCAGGGCATCCGCGCGGCCGGCGACCCGGACAAGGTGATCAGCACGGTCGCCGTCAGCGGCGGCTCCGGGGACAGCCTCTTCGGATACGTGAGGGAAGCGGGCGTGGACGCCTTCCTCACCGCCGACCTGCGCCACCACCCGGTCTCCGAAGCCGTACAGCACACGTCGCTCGCGCTGCTCGACGCCGCGCACTGGGCCACCGAGTGGCCCTGGTGCGAACAGGCCGCGGCGCAGCTCGACGAGATCTCCGACCGTCACGGCTGGGGCCTTCGGGTCCATGTCTCGAAGACGGTCACCGACCCCTGGACCGCCCACGCGGCCACCACCCCGACGACAGCAGGAGCCCCCAACTGAACGCCGCGCCCGCCGACCAGATCCGACTCCTCGACGTCCAGGCCCTCGACCTGCGCCTGTCGCAGCTCGCCCACCGGCGCGATGCGCTGCCCGAGCACGCCGAGATCGAGTCCCTGAACAAGGACCACACCCAGCTGCGCGACCTGCTCGTCGCCGCCACGACGGAGGAGGGCGACTGCGCCCGCGAGCAGACCAAGGCCGAGCAGGACGTGGACCAGGTGCGCCAGCGCGCCGTCCGCGACCAGCAGCGCCTCGACTCCGGCGCGGTCACCAGCCCCAAGGACCTGGAGAACCTGCAGCGCGAGATCGCCTCGCTCGCCAAGCGCCAGGGCGACCTGGAGGACGTGGTGCTCGAGGTCATGGAGCGCCGTGAGTCCGCCCAGGAGCGCGTGGCCGAACTGACCGAGCGGGTCGGCTCCGTGCAGGGCAAGGTCGACGACGCCACGGCCCGCCGTGACGCCGCGTACAAGGAGATCGACGGCGAGATCGCCACGGCCACCAAGGAGCGCGAGGTCGTCGCCGCCTCCGTACCGGACGATCTTCTGAAGCTCTACGACAAGCTGCGCGCGAAGGAGGGCGGCGTCGGTGCGGCCCGCCTCTACCAGCGCCGCTGCGAGGGCTGCCGCCTGGAGCTCAACATCACCGAGGTCAACGAGGTCCGTGCCGCGGCGCCCGACGCGATCGTGCGCTGCGAGAACTGCCGCCGCATCCTGGTCCGCACCTCGGAGTCCGGGCTGTAAGGGTTCTCGCGCATGCGCTTTGTGATCGAGGCGGACGGCGGGTCCCGGGGCAACCCGGGGCCCGCGGGCTACGGTGCGGTCGTCATCGACGGCGACAGCGGTGAAGTGCTCGCGGAGCGCGCCGAGTTCATCGGGATCGCGACGAACAACGTGGCCGAGTACCGCGGTCTGATCGCGGGGCTGCGGGCGGCCTTCGCGCTCGACCCGACGGGCACGGTGCGGGTCCGCATGGACTCCAAGCTCGTGGTCGAGCAGATGTCGGGCCGCTGGAAGATCAAGCACCCGGACATGAAGCCCCTTGCGGCGCAGGCCCGTTCGGCCTTCCCGGCCTCCTCGGTCACCTATGAGTGGATCCCGCGCGAGCAGAACAAGCACGCCGACCGCCTCGCCAACGAGGCGATGGACGCGGGCAAGCGCGGCGAACAGTGGGACGCCTCGGCGTCCCCCGCCGACCTCGACACCCGGGCGGCGCGCAATGTCGCGGCGGGCGAATCGGGGGTGTCGGCGGCGACCGGACCGGGGGTGTCGGCGGTGGTGGAACCGGCGTTGTCACCGGGGCCCGAACCGGCGTTGTCAGTGGGTCCCGATAGCCTGAAAGGGGCTCGGCCCCCGGGCGGGAGGGGTCTGTCCAGCGCTCTGGCCGGCCCTCTCTCCAGCCCCGCGCCGGCCCAAGGCTGGTCCGCCCCCGACATGGGCGCCCCCGCCACCTTCGTCCTGCTCCGGCACGGCGAGACCGCGCTCACGCCCCAGAAGCGGTTCTCCGGCAGTGGCGGCACCGACCCCGTGCTCTCCGAGGCCGGGCTCGCGCAGGCCGAGCGGGTCGCCGCGGCGCTTGCCGCGCGCGGCACGATCGAGGCGATCGTCTCCTCCCCGCTGACCCGCTGCCGCCAGACGGCAGCGGCCGTCGCCGTCCGTCTCGGCCTCGACGGGGGTGGGGGAGGCGGCCCGCGGGGGACGGACATCGGGGGCTTCGCGGGGCTGGCCCTCGCA
>NZ_JAEIMH010000112.1:11021-24360 GCF_016464295.1 Streptomyces sp. N35
CGCGCGGGCGCCGCCCCCCCCCCCCCCCCCGCCCCCCCCCCCCGCGGCGCGCCCCCCCCCGTCGCCGTCCGTCTCGGCCTCGACGTGAGTGTCGAAGACGGCCTGCGGGAAACGGACTTCGGTGCCTTCGAGGGCCTGACCTTCGCAGAGGCCAAGGAGCGTTTCCCGGCCGAACTCGACGCCTGGCTCGCCTCGCCCGACGCCGCGCCCCCTGGCGGCGAGTCCTTCGCCGAGGTCGCCGTCCGCGTCGCCGAGGCCCGCGACCGGCTCGTCGAGCGCTACGCGGGCCGCACGGTCCTGCTCGTCACCCACGTGACCCCGGTGAAGACCCTCGTACGCCTCGCGCTCGGCGCTCCGCCCGAGTCCCTGTTCCGTATGGAGCTCTCCGCGGCCTCGCTCTCCGCGGTCGCCTACTACGCGGACGGCAACGCGAGCGTGCGCCTCTTCAACGACACCTCGCACCTGCGCCCTTAGGGCTCACGTACATCCAGCAGGGTCCAGCAGGGTCCAGCAGGACCTACCGCAGCGCGGCCGCCTCCCGCGCCAGCTCCTCCACCCGCGCCCAGTCCTTCGCCGCGACCGCGTCGGCCGGAAGCATCCAACTGCCGCCCACGCAGCCGACGTTCTTC
Source organism: Streptomyces sp. N35 (assembly GCF_016464295.1). Taxonomy (NCBI): domain Bacteria; kingdom Bacillati; phylum Actinomycetota; class Actinomycetes; order Kitasatosporales; family Streptomycetaceae; genus Streptomyces; species Streptomyces sp. N35. The sequence continues at coordinate 11,651 of NZ_JAEIMH010000112.1, forward strand.
AGGGCGAGGTAACTCGGCGCGGAGGCCGGGCCGATGCCGCCCGTCGGGCAGAAGCGGGCCTGGGGGAGCGGACCGCCGAGGGACTTGAGGTAGGCGGTGCCGCCCGCGGCCTCCGCCGGGAAGAACTTCATCTCCCGCACCCCGCGCTCGATCAGCGCCACGACCTCGGACGTGGTCGAGACGCCCGGCAGGAACGGCACCCCGGAACTCCTCATCGCGTCCAGGAGCGCGTCGGTCCAGCCGGGGCTGACCAGGAAGCGGGCCCCGGCGTCCACCGCGTCGCGCACGTTCGCGGCCGATATGACCGTCCCCGCTCCGACCACCGCGCCCGGCACCTCGGCCGCGATGGCGCGGATCGCGTCGAGCGCGGCCGGCGTCCGCAGCGTGACCTCGATCGCGGGCAGCCCGCCGGCCACGAGAGCCTGGGCGAGCGGCACGGCATCGGCGACCTCGTCGATCACGACAACGGGTACAACGGGCGCAAGATCAAGCACGGAAGCGGAAGTCATGCTCCCATCCTGCCGCCCCAGATGCGCTGTGCGCAAAGCCCGTTGCGCCCTCCGCAACGCCAAGCGGAAAGGGGGACCATTTGTTCGCCAGGGCGCCCGAGTTACCCCATATGCGCCCGACAAATGGTCCCCCATGCGCCGCCCGGTCCCCACATGCGCCCGACGAATGGTCACCGCCTCGTGATGCTCAGTGGATTTCCGTCACCACCACGTCCAGGGCCCAGGGGCGGCCGGGCCGCGTCGGCTGCTCCGCCTCCACCACGTATCCGAGATCGCGCAGGACGGTCACCAGCTCCGCCGGATCGGCCGGCTGCGCGCCCGCGAGCAGCAGATCCCGTACGAGCCGGCCCTTGGTCGCCTTGTTGAAGTGGCTGACCACCGAGCGCTTCTCGACCCCGTCGACCAGCTGCGCGTGCAGCACCCGTACCGTCGCCGTCCGCCCCGCGAGCTCGCCCTTCGGCTTCCAGGCGCTCGCATACGCCGAGGAGCGCAGGTCGAGGACCAGGCCCTCGCCCGCCGCCTCGGGCAGCGCCTCGGCCATCGGCCCGCGCCAGTACGCGCCCAGCGCGCCGAGCCCCGGCAGCTTCACGCCCATCGAGCAGCGGTAGGAGGGGATGCGGTCGTTGATCCGCACGGCGCCCCACAGGCCGGAGAAGACGAGCAGCGACTTCGTCGCGCGCCGCTTGGCCGCCGCGTCGAGGGTGCTCAGACCCAGGGCGTCGTACAGGACTCCCGTATAGATCTCGCCCGCGGGACGCGCACCGGCCACCTTCAGCTCGGCGTTCTTCGCGATCTCGCCGCGCAGCCCTTCGCTGAGGCCGAGCACCTCACGGGCCCGCTCCTCGTCCGTGAGGCACAGCTCGACCAGCTCGTCGAGCACGGCCGCGCGCGCTTCGGCGAGGCCCGGCAGGGACAGCGACTCCGGCTTCAGCGGAGCGCCACGGCCCGAGTCGGCCTTTCCCTCGGACGGCGGCAACAGCACGAGCACGATGCGGACTCCTTCAGTGGTACGAGGCGGGGGTGCGGCCCCGCTGCAGGGTACCCAGCGCGGGCCCGCACTTGTGCGCCGCAGACCGCGCGTCCGGGCCCCGCCCGCCCTAGGCTCGACTCATGCCTCGCCGCCCTATGCATGTGACCGGAGCAGCCGACGCCCCGCTGCGCGCCGCGTTGCGTGAGCTGCGTACGCGCCTCGAAGTGCCGGCGGACTTTCCCCCTGAGGTGCTCGCGGAGGCCGAGGCGGCGCTCGCGTCGCCCGATCTGCGCGGGCACCGGGACGCCACCGACATCCCCTTCTTCACGATCGACCCGCCCACGTCCAGAGATCTGGACCAGGCGATGTTCCTGGAGCGGAGCGGCAACGGCTTCCGGGTCAGCTATGCGATCGCGGACGTCGCCGCCTGGGTCGAGCCGGGCGGCGCCCTGGACCGTGCGGCGCACGCCCGTGTGACCACGCTGTACTTCCCCGACGAGAAGGTGCCCCTGCACCCGGCAACCCTGTCCGAAGGTGCCGCGAGCCTCCTGCCCGACCAGGACTGCCCGGCCCTCCTGTGGACCATCGACCTGGACGCCGAGGGCCGTTCCACGTCCACGCGTGTGGAGCGTGCGCTGGTCCGCAGCCGCGCCAAGCTCGACTACGACGGGGTGCAGAAGGCCATCGACGCCGGCACCGCCGAGGAGCCGCTCTCCCTGCTCAAGGACATCGGACTGCTGCGCGACCAGCAGGAGATCGCCCGCGGCGGCATCTCGCTCAACGTGCCCGAGCAGGAGATTGTCGAGCGCGCGGACGGCTACCACCTGGAGTACCGCGCCCCGCTCCCGGCCGACGGCTGGAACGCCCATATCTCCCTGCTCACCGGTGCCGCGGCCGCCGACCTGATGATCGAGTGCGGCACCGGCGTCCTGCGTACCCTGCCCGCCGCGCCCCAGGGCGCGGTCGGCCGCCTGCGCCGCGCCGCGGAAGCTCTCGGGATCGACTGGCCCCGCCATGTGCCGTACGCCGATGTCGTACGGGGACTCGATCCGCGCAACGGAAACCACGCGGCCTTCCTCCAGGAGTGCACCAGCCTGCTGAGGGGCGCCGGCTACACCGTCTTCACCGGCGGAGAGCTCCCCGAGTCCCGTATCCACGCGGCTGTGGCCGACGAGTACACGCACTGCACCGCGCCCCTGCGCCGCCTCGTCGACCGGTACGCGAGCGAGATCTGCGTCGCCGCGGTGGCCGGCCAGGAGCCCCCGGAATGGGTGCTCGCCGCGCTTGAGGCGCTGCCGCAGGAAATGGCCGACGGCACCCGGCGGGCCAACAGCATTGAGCGCGAGTGCGTGGACATCGTGGAGGCCGCACTGCTCAAGGACCGGGTCGGCGAGGTCTTCGACGCGTACGTCATCGATGTGAAGGACCGCCAACCGGCCGTCGGCACCGTGCACTTGGAGGACCCCGCCGTGGTCGCCCGGATCGAGGGCGGGGAGCGCGAGCTGCCGCTGGGGGAGCGGCTGCGGGTGCGGCTCACGCAGGCGGATCCGGGGAAGGCGAAGGTTCAGTTCGCGCCCGCGTGACCTTGCGCCTCCTCGCCGGCGCGCGGTGTCTCCTGGCCGGCGCCCGGTACCTCCTGGCCGGCGCGGGCCTGCTTGAGGGCGGCGACCAGCGCGGCCGGATCGTCCGCGTTGAAGCGGAACACCCGCGCCTGCCCCCGGGCGCCCAACGGCCGTACGAAGGTGACGGGTTCGGCGAGTTCGACGGTCACCGTCGTCTGCCCGCCCACCAGCACATCGAGGACCCCGTCCTCGCTCAGCTGGAAGTGCTTGCCCTGCGGATAGCGCCGGTCCACGCGTACGGAGAGCATGTCCTCGGCCCTGATCCGCAGGTCGAACAGGGCCCCGTAGCGCAGCCTCAACGAACCGTCCGCCTCGGCCACATGGGGCCGGGTCACACACGCCGCGTGCAGGCCGAGGATCTGTAGGACGCCGTACACGTCGATGAAAGTGACGATCGCGTGCACCGTCGGCCAGGGGATGAGGAACGCGAGCACCACGGTCTCGACCAGCGCGACGAACAGGAAGCCGAAGATCAGCGCGGTCTGCGCCTGTGTGTAGCCCGCGCCGTGCGCGCCGGGCCCGATCTGGTGCCGGCGGCGCGCGATCCAGAGCCCCAGGCTGTGGAAGGCCTTGAACTCATGCACCGTCAGGCGCTTCATGACCCGCCAGGCGGTCCTGCTCCTGGTCCTCATCGCGTCCCCCTCCGTTTCGGCGCGAGCGCCGCCATGAACTTCCGTACGACCGCGGCCTGGGCGGGCGCGAAATCGTCGAGCATCGCCTGACCGAACGGGTGCTCGCGGCTTGCCTCGTCCGCTTCGGCGAACAGGCCGGACAGTGACTCGGGCACCACCGCGACGAGCTCGTCGGCCAGCGGACCGATCCGGGGATCGTCCTCCTCGGCGTCCACGAGCGCGTCGAGCCGCACGTACAACGCGTGCACCCGCGCGGTCAGTTCGGGGTCCTCCGCGAACGGGCGCAGGGCGTCGAGCAGCCGGTCGCGGTCCTCGGCCGGGACCATGGAGTCGATCAGCGTCAGATGCTCACGGTCCTTGGCGGCGCTCGCCGAACCGCTCGGCGAGAACGCGCTCAGGAGCTCCGCCAGGCCGGGCGACAGGGGGCCTTCGGCGGGCAACGTCCCGGCCCGGGCCTGCTCCAGGAGCACCCGGAGCCGCGCCCGCCGCTCCTCGATCGCCGCCTCCTGCCGGGCCAGGTCCTGGTCCAACTCCTGGAGGACCTCGGCCAGTTCACGCCCTTCGTCGTCGGCGAGCACATCGCGCACCTCCGGAAGGCCGAGCCCCAGCTCGGTGAGCCGGCGGATGCGGGCGAGGGCCACGGCATGGCGGACGCCGTAGTCGCGGTAGCCGTTGGGCAGCCGGTCGGGTTCGGGCAGCAGCCCGAGGTGGTGGTAGTGCCGCACCGCGCGGGGGGTGACCCCGGCGAGCGCGGCGATCTCGCCGATACGCATGGCATCAGTAGAAACCCTGACGCTGCGGCAAGGTCAAGCCGGACACTTGACGGCTAACGTTGTTAGTCTTAGATTGTGGCTAACGCGGTTAGCCAACGCTGGCGGACCGCCCGACCGAAGGGACTCGCCATGGCCACCGTCATACCGGCCCCCGTCGCACACAGCCCGGCCCCCGCCACGCGCACCCCTCGGGCCCTGCCCTTGAGCGTGAAGCTCCGCCGGGCGGCGTGGCTCGCGGGCGCGCTCTTCTGGACGGCGTTCGCGATCCTCGAGGGCGTGAACCACGGCTGGCTCGCCGGCGCGGTGGCCTTCGCCTTCTTCCTCGCCCCGGACTTCGCGCTCTTCGTCGACGTCCGCGGCTCGGCCGGCCTCGCCCGCGGACAGCTCTCGCCCCGCGCGGTCCCGTACTACAACGTGGCCCACCGGGCGCTGATCCCCGTCGGTCTGATCGTCGCCTACACCTTCCTGCCGGTGTACGCGCCCGCCCTCTTCGCGGGCCTGTGCGGCTGGCTCGCGCATATCTCGTACGATCGCGCCTTCGGCTATGGCCTGCGGACGAAGGAAGGCTTCCAGCGTGCCTGAGCGCTCCATCACCGACCGGCTCACTCCCCGCAAGCGCGAGATCGTGACCGAGGCCCCCGCCCCGCTCGGAGAGCACGGCGCGGGCGCCCTCCCCCTGCGCGCCCTCGCCGCCCGCCTCGGCCTCAAGGCGCCCTCGCTCTACAAGCACTTCCCGGACAAGGCGGCGCTCGAGCTGGAGCTGGTGGTGCTCAGCCTCGAGGAGACGGCCGAGGCGCTCGAAGCGGCCGCGGACTCGCTTCCGTCCCTGATGAAGGCCTACCGCACCTACGCCTTGGCCCACCCCCACCTCTACCGGCTCAACACCGAACGCTCCCTGCCCCGCGAGGACCTCCCCGAAGGGCTCGAAGCGCGGGCGGCGGCGCCTTTGGTCCGGGTGTGCGGCGGGGACATGAACGCGGCGCGCGCGGCCTGGGCCTTCGCCCACGGGATGGTGATCCTCCAGCTCAATGGCCGGTTTCCGGACGATGCCGACCTGTCCGCAGCCTGGGAGACCGGAGCGGACGCCTTCGAAGGGTGAGGGCCCGCCGTCCGGTGAGCGGGAGGGACCGCGGTCCGGTCAGCGGTTGGGCCCGCGGTCCGGTCAGCGGTTGGGTCCGCCGTCCGGTCAGCCGGAGGGACCGCCGTCCGGTCAGCTGCTTCCGCCGGGGTTGCTCGCGGCTCTCAGCCGACCACGCGGACCGGATGCCGTACGACGGCGTTGAACAGATACCCCTGGGTGTTGTGGACGGTCCGGTCCGGCTGCGTGTTCCCGCGGGTGTCCGTCGCGCGGGCGAGCACCTGGGTGACCCCGGTGCTCTCCGGCCGCCAGCGCACGGACCAGCGCACCCAGTTGTCGCGCCGGGCCGGGTCCTGGATCCTGGCCCGCCGCCAGCTGCTGCCACCGTCCGTGCTCACCTCGACCGAGGCGATCCCGCCCGCTCCCGACCAGGAGCGGCCGGTCAGCGTATGGGTCCGTCCGACGGTGAACGCGGCGCCTTCGGCCAGCTCGAAGGCGCTCTTGACCGTCTGCCGTGACAGCGGCGCGCTGCCCTGGGGCGGATGGGCGGCACCGTAGAGCCGGTAGAAGTCCGTGTTCCAGGGCGAGTAGAGCGCAATGTCGGAGACCTCGATGTCACCGACCCACTTGACGGACGCGATGCCCACCCAGGACGGCACCAGGACCCGTACCGGATACCCGTGGTCGGGCGGCAGCGGCTCACCGTTCAGCTCGTACGCGAGCAGCACGTCGTGCAGCGCCTTGGCCACCGGCAGCGGCCGCCGCACCCGCCCCAGGTTCGCCCCGTCCGCCGTCAGGTACTCGGCGTCGAGCCCGCGCGGCTGCACATCGACCGCGTTCCGGGAGATCCCCGCCTTCCGCAGCACATCGGCGAGCCGCACCCCGCGCCAGCGCCCGCTGCCGATCGCGCCGAGTCCCCAGGCCGTGCCGCTGACGGCCTCGCCCTGCTGGGTGGTGAAGTGGCTGCGGCCGTTGCCCGCGCACTCGACGAGCGCCTCGGTGGTCACCGCGGGCAGCCGGCGCAGATCGTCGAGCCCGAACTCGCTCTCCCGGCCGTGCCGCAGACCGCTGCCCCACACCTTGAGGCGCCAACTGTCCGGGTCCAGTACGGGTGTCGAGGTGTGGTTGCGTACGAAGAACCGGTCCACGGGCGTATGGATACCGGTGCCCTGCCAGGAGGCGGCCTTGGACTCCGCATTGGTGCCGCGCACGGTGAACAGCTCGGGCGGCAACGCCTTCACGATGCCGGGCCCCGCCGCCGTCGCCGGCGCGGCCGCACCGGCCCCGGCGGCGGGCGCACCCCCCCCCCCCGCCAGCAGCCTGAGGAGGGGGCGCCCCTCGGCACCCTCCCCGCGCGCCTCACCCACGAGGTACTGGCGCAGCCGGCGGCGGTCATAAGCGAGTTCGTCAATCCGAGATCCGTGATCACGCATGCACTCATCGTGCCGCCCGGATACGGGCCAACTCCATGGCGGGAGCATGAAGTTCATGTGTCGCGGTGCGAAGGGGGATCGGGCAGAGGGGCGGCGCACCGCACGCGAAGCCCGTATGCCCGACGCTGCCGGAACCGGCGTATCGCCCGCCGGCCGGTGAAGTCACCTCAAGCGTCGACTTCGCCGGCCCACTTGAACTGGAGGAGCGCCGACGGAAGGTAATCGGATTCGACCGTGATGGGGAAATTGTTGTCGCGCGCCATGCAGGCAATGGCGAGCGGCGCCAGAGCGACCAGGCCATCGGCGTCTGAAGATCGGGCCTCGTCCGCGGACCAGTACTGCTTGTGCCAGTTCAGGAACTCCGCGAGTGAGGAATTGAACTGCTCTGTCTCGCCACGGTTGTAGAGCTGGAAGAGCTCCAGGGCCGGGTAGTGAATTTTGAGGAGCGACTCCTTATCCGGGTGGTGCGCGACATCCGGGCTCACACCCTTGATCGCTTCGGTCAGCGTCCGCCACATCTCGTCACCTTGCCTGTGCCAGTAATGCTGCAGCGCTTCAGCCCAGGCATAGGTGTACTCGTCGAACATTGCGCCTTCGCCGGATTCGCGAAGGAACGAGATCGGCACACTCATCAGACGGTCCAGACGGTCGTCCTCCCGGCAGATCGTCGCCAGATACACCGCCGTAAGCCAGTTGCCCACATGGGTGGAGGAAGTCGCACCAGTCGCAGGAAGTTCCGTGACCTTGCCGCCGATACCGATACGCACCAAGACAGTGGCATCTGAAGCGGTGGCGGCGTCGAAGAGCGCCGAACCGACCTGCATGGCAGTGATCCATGCTTCCCAGGTCTCAAGCTCTTCGGCCGGCGGGTCATAGGCGCAGCACGACATGGCCTCGTGCACGGTGACGCTGAGCGCACGCGACCGGGCCACGTCGGAACTCGCAAGCCGATCCAGCACCCGGCGGACGCTCGCCCTGAGCGATTCCATGTCCGCCCGGGTCGCATCGACTGGGAAGTCATGGCGGGGGATGCGCACGACCACTGGCTAGCTCCTCCAATAGAGGCCCGCCCGGCGACTCCTGATCACCCGTCGCGAACGACGAGTCCATCCCCGACTGGCCACCCAAAATCACCGAAAGAGACCCGTTCAACTCCGTGATCTCATTCAGATTCTCCGCCGGTCCGACCGGTCGGCGCCCTGCGCCCCGCGCATGAAAAATGGCCCTGCCCCGGGAAAACCCCAGGTCAGAGCCATAACGACGGACGAGTCGGCCTGTACGCCGGGTTCTGTCTCCCCAGGGTCTTGCGGCCCAGGGGGAGGCGGCCATCCATCTAGGGCCGGCATTGCTGCCGGCCTCGTGCGGTCTACCCGCGGACTCGGGCGAGCAGCCCTCGAACGTCCGCGCAGGAGCACCGGGGTGCTCCCTCTTGACCTTGCTCCGGGTGGGGTTTACCTAGCCGTCCGAGTCACCTCGGGCGCTGGTGGTCTCTTACACCACCGTTTCACCCTTACCGGGAACCGAAGCTCCCGGCGGTCTGTTTTCTGTGGCACTGTCCCGCGGGTCACCCCGGGTGGGCGTTACCCACCACCCTGCTCTGTGGAGCCCGGACGTTCCTCGCCGGGGATCCGAAGATCTCCGCCGCGGCCGCCCGGCCGGCTCGTCCGCCGTGCCGCCATCGTACCGGCCGGGGAGGGCCTGTGATCACGCGTGCGGTGCGATACGCAGGTTGCTGGAGGCAACCGTCGACCGCGCAGACCATCGGTCAGCTTTCGAGAAGCGCCCGGAGCCGTGCCCTGGCTAGCTTTGAGGACATGACGAACATCGAGCACCTCACCATCGAGGCCGCCGACGCCGCGGCCGCCCAGCGCTTCTACGCCGAGGCCTTCGGCCTGGACAAGCAGGTACGCGTACGGGCCTCCGAGGCCCCGACGAGCGGCTTCCGTGGATTCACCGTCTCGCTCGTGGCCGCCCAGCCCTCGATCGTGATCGGCCTGCAGAACTCCGCCATCGCCGCCGGTGCCAAGGAGCTGAAGCCCGCCAAGAAGTCCCTCTGGGGCTTCGGCGGGGTGGTCCAGGCCCCCGACGGTACGGTCTGGCAGCTCGTCAGCTCGTCGAAGAAGGACACCGGCCCCGACAGCCGGAAGATCGACGAGATCGTGCTGCTGCTCGGCGTCTCGGACATGGCCGCGAGCAAGAAGTTCTACGTCGAGCGCGGGCTCACGGTCGCCAAGAGCTTCGGCGGCAAGTACACCGAGTTCGACGGCACCGGGAGCCAGGTGAAGCTGTCGCTCTACCCGCGCAAGGGTCTCGGCAAGGTCGCCGGTGTCCCGACCGAGGGCAGCGGCTCGCACCGGCTCGCGATCGGCTCCGACCTCGGGGACTTCACCGACCCGGACGGCTACGGCTGGGAGAGTGCGGCATGAGGTTCCGCACGCTCGTCGAACCCCCGGAGCCGATGAACGGCCTCGAAGTGTCGGCCGAACTCGTCGAGCGGCTCGGCGGCGGCAAGCGCCCGCCGGTGACCATCACGATCAACGGGCACACCTGGCGCAGCCGCGTCGCGATCATGCGCGGCCGCTGCCTGCTGGGGCTCTCCAACGCCAACCGGGCCGCCGCGGGTGTCGAGATCGGCGAGGAGGTCGAGGTGGACCTGACGCTCGACACCGAGCCCCGCGTCATCACCGAGCCCGAAGACTTCGCCCGTGCCCTGGACGCGGACCCGGCCGCGCGCTCCGTGTACGACGCGCTGCCGCAGGGCCGCAAGCGGCAGCATGTCCTCGCGATCGACGGCGCCAAGAAGCCGGAGACGCGCCTGCGCCGGATCGAGAAAGCGCTGGGGGAACTGCGCGCCGGCATCTGAGGGAGGCGTCCGATGCGCGGATGCGTCCGATGTACGGACGCATCCGGACTTACGGGCAGGTGAATCGGGCCCGTACACCCCGCCGCGACCGGCACAAGTAGGGTGCGGAGCCGGACGACAGGGGAGGGCCGATGGACGCCAGCACGCGTGCGGGACTGATACTCGCGGCGGTCACCGCGCTGGTGACGCTGACGCTCGCTCTGCTGCACCGCTTCACCGACGCACCGTTGCGGCCGGGACGGCGGCCCGTCGGCGAACGACCCGCCGGTGAACGACCCGCCGGCGAACGCCCGTTCGTCGACTGGGAGTCGGCGCCCAACCTGCCCGAGTTCGGCTATGCCGCCCTGTACGCGCTGGCGGTACGGCGCCGGGACGCGCTGGCGCGGGCCGTACGGTGCGCCCGGGAGGCGGACCTGCCGGTGCCCGAGCCGCTCGGCCTCCTCCCGGAGACCCGCGGTCAGGCCGGTCCGCAGGAAGGCGCCTACGCGGTACTCGCCCTCGCGGCCGCCGACGAGTTCATCGAGGAGAGCCTTCCGCCCGACGCCGTGCCCACCGCCGAGCAGCTGGACGAGTTCGAGCGGCGCACCGGAGGGGCGTACGACCGCCGGCTCGAGGAAGGGATCGCGCTGACCGATGTGGTCGCGGCCCTGGAGGTCAGCCGGATCGGCATGCGGGCGCTGACCTGTCTGACCGAGGGCACCGCACTCACCCTCGACCGGCCCTGCTACTTCCATCCGCTGCACGAGCGCGGCACCGAGCGTGTGCCCCGGCCGCAGGACGCGTTCACGGCGGAGGATCCCGAGGACGCACGCGCGGACGAGGACGACGACATGGTCGCCGCCTGCCCGGCCTGCGCCGCCGGACCTCCCGCACCTCTGCTCGTACGGACGGAAGGGGGCGAAGTCCCCTACTACCGGACCGAGTTCGAGACCAAGGCCGTATTCCAGACGTCCGGCTACGGCGCGGCAGCCCTCTCATGGGACGCCGACGACCTGCTCCGCGCCTTCGTGGAATGGCACACCTTCGAGACGGACGACGACCAAGGCGGCACAGGCGGCACAGGCGGTACCGGCGGGGCAGGGCGGGCGGGCCGCGCAGGGGGCGGGCCGGGGGACACCGGCGGGCGGGCGGGGGGCACCGCAAGAGGACCGTCGACTGGTCCCGGGCCCTGGCAGGCCTCCCGCTCGGCCTGCTGCTCGTTCCGCTGCTTCTTCACCCCCTCGCACTCCTCACGGTGCGCCTCGTCCGCCGCCGCCCCCTGCCCCCGCCGCGCTCGCGCCGCCGAGCCCGCGCCGAACTGGACGCTCTGCTCGGCGAGTTCGCCGCTAGGGGCGGTACACCGTCCCGGGCTCAGGAACCGCCGGCGCCATGAGCTGCGGCACCGTGACGAACGTATAACCGTCCGCCTTCAGGGACTTGATGATCCCGGGCACGGCCGGGACCGTGCCGTCGTAGATGTCGTGGAGCAGGATGATGCCGTCGCGGTCCGCCTGGTCGATGACGCGCTTTCGGATGAGGGCCGAGTCCTTGGTCGAGTAGTCCTTGGCGGTGACGCTCCACAGGATCTGGGACAGACCCAGCTCCTTGCAGACCCGCGTGACCTCGTCGTTGGTGCGGCCCTGTGGCGGGCGCATCAGGGTCGGCTCCTTGCCGGTGATGTCCTTGATGGCCTGCTGCGTACGGTCGAGTTCGGCGCGGATTTCGTCCGTGGAGAGATCCGTGAGGATGCCGTGCGTCCAGGTGTGGTTGGCGACCTCGTGGCCCTCGTCCGCCAGGCGCTTGACCAGGTCCGGGTACTTCTTGACGTGGTTCTTGCCGAGCAGGAAGAAGGTCGCGGGGACCTTCTCGCGTTTGAGGGTGTCGAGGAGTTCGGGGGTGTCCTTGCCGGGCCCCGCGTCGAAGGTCAGCGCGATGCACTTGGCCTTGCGGCAGTCGACCGAGCCGAACTCCCCCTTGCCGTCGTCGCCCGCGTCCGCGCGCACGTCGCTCGGTGCGACGGGGTCGGTGCCCCAGGACGACAGGGCGGTGGTCGCCGCCACTGCCGCCAGCGTCAGGCCCGCGGCCAGGGCCACGTAGCGGCGACGGATGCGCCTGCGGATGCCGCCCCCGGATGTGCTGTTGTCTTGCATGGTTCTCCCCCATGGGCTTGCTCAGGTGCCATGGAGGAGGGGGAGGAGGGTGGCCGGGTTGCCTGGCCGAAGTAAGGGCGGGTAAATGTGGCTGGGATCACGCACCCCGCCGTTCTGCCTGCTCAGGCGGTACGTGACTCCTTGAGCGTGTGGGCGACCAGCGCGTTGGCGTGACCATGGCCCAGGCCGTGCTCCGTCTTCAGCCACGCCACCAGCTCCATGTGGCGCTCCAGAGGGGAGGAGCGGATCAGGTCGATCCACTCCTGGACCGGGCGGCCGTACTTCTTCTCGATCGACGGGAAGTAGGCCGCGGGGCCCTTGGCGGGGGAGGCGGGCTTCGAGTGGGCGGTCATGAGGACTCCTCGGCCGGGGGTGTGCTGGTGTCGTAGAGGAGACCCCGGCCGGGGACCGAACTCATCGCGCGGCGCGAGTGATCCGGATCACTCAGGGACCGCCAAGGAATCACTCCCGGATCCCGGCGGCCCGGACCCCGGATCCCTTGCGGCACAGCCCCCCGGCGGCCCGGACCCCGGATCCCTTGCGGCACAGCCCCCCGGCGGCCCGGACCCCGGATCCCTTGCGGCACAGCCCCCCGGCGGCCCGGACCCCGGATCCCTTGCGGCACAGCCCCCCGGCGGCCCGGACCCCGGATCCCTTGCGGCACAGCCCCCCGGCGGCCCGGACCCCGGATCCCTTGCGGC
>NZ_JAEIMH010000113.1:0-21546 GCF_016464295.1 Streptomyces sp. N35
CCCGCCGAGGGGCCGGGGGCCGGGCCCGCCGAGGCGCGCCCCGCCCGTGCCGAGGCGGACGAAGCGGCGGCCGACGCCGCCCGCGTACGGGACGAGAAGCAGGACGCCGCCCAGCGCGCCCGCCGCGCCGCGGACGCCCTCGCGGGCCTGGCGTACCGGCTGCGCGAACGGGCCGGCTGGCAGGTCAAGCTGCGTGAACTCGCCGACGAGGCCGCCGAGTCGGAGGCCAAGGCCCAGTCCTGCCTGGAGCGCGCCCGCGCCGCCGACGAGGACCGCCGCGCCGCCCAGCGCGCCGCCGACGATGCCCGTCGCACCGCGCGCACCCTGCGGGCCGAGCGCGCCGAGATCGCGGGCGCCCCCGATGACGTACCGCTTCAGGAAGACGCTCCGAAGACGCCGCTGCCCGCGCTGCGCGAGGCCTACCGCGCGGCCTCGCAGCTGTACGAGAAGGTCGGCGTCGGCGCCGATCTGCGCGCCGAGCAGGCCCGCGCCGAGTCCGACGAGTCCGCGGCGGTCGCCGAGCTCGACCGGCTCAGCAACAAGGTCCGCACCCGCGCCGCCCAGCTTCTCGAAAGCACCGACGGGTCCGACGGACCCTCCCGGCAGGCCGCGGCCGCACGCGCCGAGTCCCTCGTGCAGATGCTGGAGACTCGCGCCTCCACCGCGAGCGAGCAGCTCGGCCGCCTGCGCGGCGAGGCCGAACGGCACGCGCCCGAGGACGGCGAGGCGCACACCGAGCTGCCCGAGGACCGTACGCCCAAGGACGCCGAGCAGGCCCAGACGCTCCTGCGTACCGCGACCGGCGAACTGGCTGCCTGCGCCGATGCGTTGAGCACCGCACGGGACCAGCACGCGGGACTGCTCGCCGCTCACCGGACCGCCGAGGACGGCGCGGGCGGCTTCGACGAGACGGCGGCGCTGCTGCGCGACCTGCTGCGGGACCACCACGGCGACGACGACCCCGAGGGCGAGCCCGAGCCCTTCCCCGGCACCCTCGAAGAGGCCCGGCAGTCGGCGGGCGAGACCCGGCGCTCGCTGCGCGGCTGCGCCACGGACCTGTCGGCCGCCGAAGCCGCCGTACGGGAGGCGAGTGATGTCCTCGTACGGCATGCCAACTCCACCCGCTACGAGCAGGTGCGCACCCCCGCACGCCAGCAGATCCGCGAGCTGCCCGCGGCCGCGCTGCCGGAGCACGCCAAGAAGTGGGCCGAGGCGTTCGCGCCCCGACTGCGGGTTCTGACGGACGAGTTGGCGCAGCTGGAGCGTAACCGCGACAGTATCGTCGACCGCCTGCGCGGCCTCGTCGAGTCCGCGCTCGCGACACTCCGCTCGGCCCAGCGACTGTCGCAGCTGCCCGAAGGGCTCGGTGAGTGGTCGGGGCAGGAGTTCCTGCGGATCCGCTTCGAGGAGCCCGACCAGGCCACGCTCACCGAACGGCTCGGCGAGGTCGTGGACGAGGCGACCAAGGCCGCCCTGAAGAAGAACTCCGATCTGCGCAGGGACGGAATGTCCTTGCTGCTCAGGGGAGTTCAGGCCGCGCTCGAACCGCGCGGTGTCTCGGTGGAGATCCTCAAGCCGGACGCGGTGCTGCGCGCCGAGCGGGTGCCCGTCGGTCAGATGGGTGACGTGTTCTCCGGCGGCCAGCTGCTCACCGCGGCCATCGCCCTGTACTGCACGATGGCCGCGCTGCGCAGCAACGACCGCGGCCGCGACAAGCACCGGCACGCCGGCACCCTGTTCCTGGACAATCCGATCGGCCGCGCCAACGCCACGTATCTCCTGGAGCTCCAGCGCGCCGTCTCCGACGCGCTGGGTGTCCAGCTGCTCTATACGACCGGTCTGTTCGACACGACGGCCCTGGCCGAGTTCCCGCTGGTCATCCGGCTGCGCAACGACGCCGACCTGCGGGCGGGCCTGAAGTACATCAGCGTCGAGGAGCACCTGCGTCCCGGCCTGCCGCAGCAGCACACGGACGGCGAGACGGTGCACAGCGAGATCACGGCCACGAGGATGTACAAGCGGCCGGCCGACGCGGTGAGTTGAGCTTCACCCGCAGGATCTCAGCCGACCAGCGAGCGCACCCACGCATGGAACCCGCCGATGTGATGCTCGGAGGGCACCAAGACCCCGCCGTCCCGGTACGCCTTCGAGCTCATCGCCGGCTGGGTGCGCTCGCAGGCCGCGAAGTCCTGGGAGTTGACCCGGTGGAAGAGCTCGACCGACTGGCTGATGTCCGCACCCGAGGCCACCACCTCGGGTGCGTACAGCCAGTCGCACTCGACGACCGTGCGGTCCACCGCCAGGGGATACATCCGGTGCAGGATCACATGGTCGGGGACCAGGTTGATGAAGACCCCGGGCTTCACGGTGACGGCGTAGTACCGCCGGTCCTGCTCCTCCGCGATCCCGCTCAGCCGCGCGAAGCCCGCGCTGCCGTCCACGGTGAACCCCTTGACGTCGTCACCGAAGGCGGCGCCGTGGCCCACGTAGTACTGCGCGGCGAGACCGTCGGCGAACTCCGGGAGGACGTCGGTGAGTTCGGGGTGGATCGTGGCGCAGTGGTAGCACTCCATGAAGTTCTCGACGATCAGCTTCCAGTTGGCGTGCACGTCGTACGTGACGCGCCGGCCGAGCGCCAGCTCCTCCACCCGGTAGCGCTCGATCGCCGCGGCCTCGCCGAGCCGCTCGGTGGCCGCTCCGATCACCGTGTCCTCGAAGGACGGCGGCTCATCGGCCAGGCACACCCATGCGTAGCCGAGCCACTCGCGCAGGGCGACCGGCCGCAGCCCGTACGCGACCCGGTCGACGTCCGGCATCTTCGAGAGGTTCGGAGCGGCGGCCAGACGTCCGTCCAGGTCGTATGTCCAGGCGTGGTACGGGCATTGGAGGTTGCGCCGTACCTCACCGGACTCCTCGGTGCACAGCCGTGCGCCGCGATGCCGGCAGACGTTCAGGAATGCGCGCAGTTCGCCGTGGCGGTTGCGGGTGACCAGAACCGATTCGCGGCCGATCTGCACGGTCCGGTACGCACCCGGCCCGGGCAGATCGGCGGCGCGGACGGCGCACATCCAAAGGGTTTCGAGGATGAGTTCCTGCTCGCGCGCGAAGGCCCGGGGGTCGGCATAGGAGGAACCCGGGAGCGTGGCCATCAGGCTTGTGGAGCCCGAGGCGGATACGGTCGTCATGGGTGGTCGTGCCTCTCACACGGGCGGCGGCGCGAACCGTCGCGGGTCGAAAAGTGAGATGGGGTGCTCCGTCGCACCCCGCAGTGCGAGATCGGCCAGGATCTCGCCGACGACGGGCACGAACTTGAAACCGTGCCCGGAGAATCCGCAGGCCACGGTCACCGAGTCCGGATGGGACGGGTGCCGGGCGATCACGAAGTCCTCATCGTCCGTGGTGGAGTACATACAGGTGGCCGCCCGCAGGAACTTCCCCGGCAGCGTGGGCAGATGGCGTCCGACCTGTGCGGCCATCGCGTCGACCTCGTGCTCGTACACAGTGCGGTCGATGGTCTCGGGTGTGCAGGGCGCGCCGTTCTTGCGGAAGAAGGCGACCTTGGCGCCGCCGTCGGGTCCGTCGATCGCCGGGAACCCGTAGACCTGGATATCCGCGGAGTCCTCCCAGATGTAGATGGGGTGCCGTTCGGGCAGATACGGCCCGACGCCGCCCGTGGGCTGGAACCAGTACATGATCTGCCGCTCGATCGTGATCCGTACGCCCAGGTCGGCGAGCAGCTGGGGAGCCCATGCGCCCGGACAGATCACCAACTGTCCCGCGGTGTACGTGCCTTGGGCACTCTCCACCCGTACACCGTCACCGTCCTGCTCCCACCGGATGACGGGCTCCTCGAAGTGCAGCTCGGCGCCCGCCCGTTCGGCGAGCCGGAGCTGTGCCGTGACCGTGGTCTCCGGCCGGAGCAGTCCGGCCCGCGCCTCGTACAGGCCGATCTCGTCGTCCGCCGGGTTCAGCGTCGGGAACCGGCGGCGGATCTCGCGCGCGTCGAGCAGCTCGTGCGGCAGATCCCAGGTCCTCGCCGACTCCAGGGAGCCCGTGACCGTACGGCTGTCGGGGCGTCCCGCCATCAGGCCGCCGCACAGTGTGGCGACGTCGAGGCCGGTGTCGCGTTCGAGCTGCTCGTAGAGCTCGTACGCGCGCAGCAGCAGCGGTACGTACTCGGCTCCCTCGAAGTACGACTGCCGGGTGATCCGTGAACCGCCGTGGCTGGAGCCGCGGTTGTGCGCCGGGCCGAACTTCTCCAGGCCGAGCACCCGCACTCCGCGTTCGGCGAGATGCCAGGCGGCGGAGCTTCCCATGCCGCCGAGTCCGAGAACGATCACGTCGTAGGTGCGGGACACCGTGGGGCCTCCTCAGTGGCGGGTACGGCGGTGCATGCGGCTCGGCTCGGGTCGGTGGCGGATGCGGCTCGGCGGCGGATACGGCTCGGCGGCGGATGTGGTTCGACTCAGCGGCGGATACGGCTCATCTCCGGATCGAACAGCGGCTCCTCCCGTACGGTCGCGGACACCTTCTCGCCGAAGTACTCGATCTGCACTCCGGTCCCGGTGGGCAGGGGCGGCAGCCAGGCGTAGGCGACGCAGCGGCCGAGCGTGTAGCCGTACGCGGCGCTGGTGACGTATCCGGCCACCGACCCGTCGACATGCACGGGCTCCTTGCCGAGGACTACTGCGGCCGGATCGTCGAGGGTCAGGGCGGTCAACGTCCTTGTCAGCGGCCGCTGTTCATCCAGTGCGTCGCGGCCCACGAACTCCTTGTCGCGGCGTACGGCGAAGGCGAGCCCCGCCTCGTACGGATCGTGCTCGGTCGTCATGTCCTGGCCCCAGGCCCGGTAACCCTTCTCCAGGCGCAAGCTGTTGAAGGCGGAGCGGCCGGCGGCGATCACGCCGAGGCCCTGCCCGGCCTCCCACAGCGTGTCCCAGAGCCGCAGCCCCAGATCGGCGGTGGTGTACAGCTCCCAGCCCAGCTCGCCCACATAGCTCAGACGCAGCGCCGTGACCGGGACATGGCCGATGTACGTCTGCTTGGCACGGAAGTAACCGAAGCCCTGATGCGAGAAGTCGTCGCGGGTCAGCGGCTGCACCAGCTCACGGGCGAGCGGGCCCCACACGCCGATGCAGCAGGTGCCCGCGGTGATGTCCCGCAGTGCCACACCGTCCGGTGCGTGCCGGGTCAACCAGTCCAGGTCCGCCGGCGAGTTGGCGCCGATCTGGAAGCGCTCGGGGCCGAGGCGGGCCACAGTGAGATCCGACCGTATGCCACCGTGGTGATCGAGCAGCAGGGTGTACGTCACCGAACCAGGCCGCTTCGCGAGGTTGTTGGTCGTCATCCGCTGCAGAAACGCCGGCGCACCGGGCCCGGTCACTTCGAGCCGGCGCAGCGGGGTCATGTCGTACAGCGCGACCCGCTCGCGGGTGGCGAGCGCCTCGGCGGCAGCGATCGGCGACCAGTAACGCGCCGACCAGGCAGCCCGTTCGGGCAGGTCGAGGCTCTCGGTGAGCGGGGCGTTGGCCTCGTACCAGTGCGGCCGCTCCCAGCCTCCGCCCTCCAGGCTGAACGCGCCGAGCTCCTGCTGCCGCGCGTGGAAGGGGCTGACCCGCAGCGGCCTGGGCCGCTCCATCGGCTGCAGAGGGTGCAGGACGTCGTACACCTCGATGAACTGCTGCGCGCCGCGCTCGGCGACATACGCGGGGGAGCGCTGGGCGTCCTCGAAGCGGGTGACCTCGCACTCGTGCAGGTCGATGCCCGGGTGACCGGTCGTGATCCACTCGGCCAACGCCCGCGCCACACCGGCCGAGTGCGTCACCCAGACCGCCTCGGCCAGCCAGAACCCGGCGAGCTCTGGGCACTCGCCCAGGACGGGGAAGCCGTCGGGCGTGAAGGAGAAGATCCCGTTGAAGCCCTCGGTGATCTCCGCGTCACGCAAGCCGGGCATCAGCTCGCGGCTGTCCGCCAGGCTGGGTGCGAAGTCCTCGGGGGTGAACGCCAGCGAGGACGGCATGACCGGAGCTTCGTCGTACGAGGGCAGGTCCGCCGGGTCGACGGGCAGCGGGCGATGGGCGTACGAGCCGATGCCGAGCAGGCCGCCGTCGTGCTGCCGGAAGTAGAGGTCGCGCTCCTGGTGACGCAGGATCGGGGCGTCCGGCGAGGTGACCCGCGGGCCGTCGGCCGGTGCCCCGAGGGGCCCCATCTTCACGTACTGATGGGCGAGGGGCTGCAGGGGTACGTCCACCCCGGCCATCCGTCCGAGCACCGGACCCCAGAACCCCGCGGCCGACACCACGAGGTCCGCGGCGAACGTGCCGTGATCGGTGACCACGCCCGTGACCCGCCCGTCCGCCTGCTCGATCCCGGTGACCGTGTGCCGGTCGAGGAAGCGGGCACCGCGGGCCGTGGCGTTTTCGATCTGGACGGCGCACGCGTGCACCGCGTCCGCCAGGCCGTCGTCGGGTGTGAGGAAGCCGCCGTGGAGTGCCGCTGCGTCGAGCGTGGGCCAGAGCTCCTTGCAGCGGGCCGGGGAGATCAGCTCGCCGCGCACACCCCAGGCGGCGGCGAGACCCGCGCGTCGGTGCAGATCGGTCCAGCGTTCGGGGGTGGTGGCGAGCTCCAGACCGCCGACCGCGCGGAAGGCGCCGAGCTCGGTGAACTTCTGCGCCGTGTACGCGGCCAGCTCGGTCATGGTCTTCGACGGATTGGTCCGGAAGACCAGGCCGGGCGCGTGCGAGGTGGAGCCGCCCGCGGCCGGGAGCGGGCCCTGGTCGAGGACCGTGACATCGCTCCAGCCGCGCGCGGTCAGCTCGTCCGCGAGGGAGCAGCCGACGATGCCGGCACCGATGATGACAGTCTTACGGGGAGTTGTGGGCGTACCGGACATGACCCTCCTCGCGTGGGGACCTTGTGCGCGGGGTGCCTGGGTGCGGCTGGTGCTGTGCCTGTGTGCGGCGATGCGAGCGGCTGTGTGCGGCGATGAGTACGCACCGGGCCGGTGGCCGTCATCGGAGGACCACCACCGAACGCAGCACTTCGCCGCGGTGCATCTTGGTGAAGGCCGCCTCGACCTGCTCGAGGGCGATGGTCTCGGAGACGAAGCCGTTGAGGTCCAGCTTTCCGCTGAGGAACTGGTCGATGAGCACCGGGAAGTCCCGGCTGGGCAGACAGTCGCCGTACCAGGAGGATTTGACGGCGCCGCCGCGCGAGAAGACATCGATCAGCGGGAGTTCCAGCTTCATCCGCGGGTCGGGTACACCGACCTGCACCACCGTGCCCGCGTGATCGCGCATGTAGAACGCCTGCAGGAAGGTCTCGGGCCGGCCGACCGCGTCGATGGCGATGTCGACCCCGAAGCCGTCGGTGAGCTCACGGACCGCCTCGACGGGGTCCGTGCCCCGGGAGTTGACGGTGTGCGTGGCACCGAAGCGGGTCGCGCCGTCCAGTTTGCGGTCGTCGATGTCGACGGCGATCACCCTGCGGGCGCCGGCGAGCGAGGCACCGGCGATCGCCGCGTCGCCGACGCCGCCGCAGCCGGTCACAGCGACGGTGTCACCGCGCGAGACCCCGCCTGTGTTCACCGCCGCGCCGTATCCGGCCATCACGCCGCAGCCGATCAGGCCGGCCGCCTCGGGACGCGCGGCGGGGTCCACCTTGACCGCTTGACCGGCCGCGACCAGGGTCTTCTCGGCGAAGGCGCCGATACCGAGGGCCGGGCTCAGCGGGGTGCCGTCGAGCAGCGTCATCGGCTGCACGGCATTACGGGAGTCGAAGCAGTACCAGGGCCGGCCGCGGCGACAGGAACGGCAGTCACCGCAGGGCGCGCGCCAGGCCAGCACCACATAGTCGCCGGGCGCGAGATCGGTGACGCCCTCGCCGACCGCGTCGACGGTCCCGGCCGCCTCATGGCCGAGCAGGAACGGGAACTCGTCGTTGATCGCACCCTCGCGATAGTGCAGATCGGTGTGGCAGACCCCGCAGGCCTGTACCGAGACCAGGACTTCGCCGGGGCCGGGGTCGGGGACTCTGATCGTCTGCACCTCGACCGGCGCACCCGATTTCATGGCGACGACGGCACGGACCTCGTACGACATGACACACCCCCACCTGTTGCGCACTGCACGTGGTGTTGCGCGATGAGAGACATAGTGGGAACGGCGTGAGGAAGCCGTCAAGAGGGCAGCGGCCTTGGTTCTACGAGGTGTTGATCGCGGAGCACAGGCGGAGGGACCGCTGCGGTGCGCACCCATCAGGACACCGCACCGGGTAGCCGACCGGCCCCTACAGCGCGTACCCCATCCGCCGCGACAGCTCATCCGCTCGGTCCACGGCCCGTTTCGCCAGCTCACGCAGGCGTTCCTCGGTCAGCCGGTAGACCGGACCCGAGATGCTCAGCGCCCCGATGACCTTGCCGTCATGGGCCCTGACAGGAGCGGCCACCGCGGTCAGGCCGATCTCCAACTCCTCCATCGCAAGGGCGAATCCGCGCTCCTCGACCGACCGCAGCTCGTCGCGCAGCGCCACCGCCCCGGTCACCGTACGGTCGGTGAACCGCGGCAGCGTCCGCGCGAGCAGTCCCTCGCGCAGGGCCGGCGGCTGATGGGCGAGTAGCACCTTGCCGCTGGACGTGGCGTGCAGCGGGGTGCGGCGGCCCAGCCAGTTCTGGGCCGTGACCGAGGCGGAGCCCCGGGCCTGCATGATGTTCACCGCCGCGTCGTCGTCGAGGACCGCGATATTGACCGTCTCGCCCAGCTCGTCAGCGAGTTCGCGGCACAGTGGCGCGCCCTCCTGCGAGATGTCGAGCCGCACGGCCGCCGCTCCCGCGAGCCGCAGCACGCCCGCGCCGAGGAAGTACTTGCCGCGGTCCTGTGTCTGCGCGACCAGGCCCCGGTTCTCCAGGACGCCGAGCAGCCGGAACGCCGTCGAACGGTGGACGTCCAGCTCGTCGGCGATCTCGCTGACCCCTGCCTCGCCCTGCTCGGCCAGGATCTCGAGCACGCTCACCGCGCGCTCGACGGACTGCACCGAACTCGGCTGTGACCTGGTCGACTTGTCCGTACCGGAGCCTTCTCGCGGGGACCGGTCCCGCCTGCTGCTCATCGCTAGCTGGTCACCCCCAGGCGGCCGGTCATGGCCGCTTCTGCGGGAAGTGCTTGACGTGATGCGCTCCCCGCGCGGATTCTGTTGCGCAGAGCGCTCCTCAACGCGCCCTGCGCAACATGATGTTACCGAAGGGTCGTACCGGCGGTACCCGCGCGGAGACGTCTACCTGCCGAACCGGCACTGCCTCTCGGATCGTCCACCTCCCGGATCGTCCACGTCCGACCGCACAGGGGGGCTCATGATTCCCGTCTGCCGCTTCGACGACCTCCCCGACGGCGAAGCCGTCCGTATCGAGACCGAGCCGCCGATCGCCGTCTTCCACAGCGACGGCGAACTGTTCGCCCTCGACGACACCTGCACCCATCAGGACGCGTCCCTGTCCGATGGCTGGATCGAGGACTGCCGCGTCGAATGCCCGCTGCACGCCGCCTCGTTCGACCTGCGCACGGGGGAACCGACCTGTCTGCCCGCGCGCGTCCCGGTCCGTACGCACCGGGTGGTCGTGATCGACGGCGTGATCCATGTGGAGCCGCCGGCCGAGGCGGAAGGCGTGGCCTGAGCCGTGCGGCCCGGGACGCAACGGGCTCACACCCGTTGCGTCCCGGGCCACACGCGCGGAGGTCCCACCCGTGCATCCCGGGCCACACCCGCGGAAGTCACACCTGTACGCCCGCGACATTCCCTTGCGTCTGCGTCCCTGGCCGCGCCCGCGCCGGCTCACGCCCGGTGCGCCGAGCCTGCCGACGTGCCTGGCGCCGCTCCTTGCGCAGCCGTCGCGCGGTGCTGCGCGGGGTCGACACCACGCCGTGGCGCTGATTCCACACCTGGCGCGTCACCCAGACGTCCAGGACGCCCCACGTCGACACCACCGTGCCCCCCACGCTGCCGAGCACCATCGGAAACGCCAGCGACGATCCGGCCACGGTGCACAAGAACGCCACCGTGGTCGCGATCAGCGTCAGCGACGCCAGGATCACCGCCCGTACCGCCGCCGTGCGCACCGGATCGGGCAGTCTGCGCCGCCCCACCGGTTCGTCGACCCACAGCTCGTGGTCCGGCCCCCGTCGATCCGCCGTCCTCATCAGCACGTCACTCCACTCCCCACAGCCGGACGCGTCCGCTCCTTGCCGGGTCCGACTCATCAGTGGCTGCCCGGATTTGACCCGGTTCACTCCGCCGTCCCGCGGAGCGTCGTCCTGCCGAGTGCCCCGTCTTTCCTCACGTAAGGACGAACGAACCCCTTCGAAGATTCCCGGAAGATGCACAGACGTCCGAAGCGCTTCGACGGACGGCGAGCGAGTAAATCCGGCCAAGACCCGGGAAGTTATGGCCTGAAGTTCACGGGTGGTGTTCACCTCAGGGCAGGTGTCGATGTGGCGGTAAGGGCGGACAACTCGGTACGTGCCGCCGCCCGTCGGCTTCAAAAGGGTGTCGGACACCCCTTCGAGTTGTCCGAGTGGCAGTAGTAGGCTCACGCCGTTTCTGACGTCGCGCCTGCTGTAGGGCGCCGTGATGGGGGAGGCCATGCGCTTTCGCGGGAAGTCCATCCGCCGGAAGATCGTGGCGTTGCTCCTGGTGCCGCTGCTGTCGCTCACCGTTGTCTGGGGATACGGCACGTACGTGACCGGCCGTGAGGCGGTTCAACTGCTCGATGTGGCCACGGTCGTGGACGAGATCGGTTATCCGCTGGACGACACGATCCGGGTGATCCAGGAAGAACGCCGACAGACAGCGGTCCATCTGGCCGACCCTGACGATCCGAAGGTGCGCACGAATCTGAGCGACCAGCGGTCCCTCACCGACAAGCTGGTGGAGCGGATCCGCTCCGCCGCCGAGGACGAGGATGTCCGTGACCTCATGGACGCGGCCTCGGCCCGCCGGCTCGACGCGATCGTGGAGGCCTTCGACACACTGGAGTCGCTGCGCCGTTCCGTCGACGACGGACAGACCAGCCGCAGGGGCGCCGTCGACCTGTACACGCGGCTCATCGACCCGTGCTTCACGTATCTCATGGGCACGTACGCCATGGACAACCTGGAGGCGGACCGTGAGGCCCGGGCGCTGATCACCTTGGCGCGCGGGCGTGAACTCCTCTCCCATGAGGACGCGTTGGTGGCCTCCTCGCTGCGCGCCGACCGCCCGGACAGCTCGGACTGGACGCAGGCGGCCGCACTGATCGCGCAGCGCGAGGTGCGGTACGACAGCGGCCTCGAAGCCCTGCCGGAGGACGAACAGGGCCGGTTCGAGCGCTTTTGGAGCGGTGCGTTCGCCGCACCGCTGCTCGAGGCGGAGAAATCACTCGTCGCGGCCGGCGCGCAGCGGCCGCGTGACCTGGACCCGAAGGTCTGGGACGCCGCGGCCGGCCGTGCGCTCGACGATGTCGGCGACCTCACCAAGGCGGCGGGCGACCGCTACAAGGAGCGCATCGAGCCGGTCGCGATCGGTGTGCTCGTCAGGGCCGTGCTCGTGGGCTTCTTCGGTCTGCTCGCGCTGGTCTTCGCCCTCGTGATGTCCATCCGCATCGGCCGCGGCCTCGTCCGCGACCTCACCCACCTGCGCGACGACGCCCATGACGCGGCCGCGGTGCGGCTGCCCGGTGTGATGCGCCGCCTCGCCGCGGGCGAGATGGTCGACGTGGAGACCGAGGCGCCGCTCCTCGAGCACGACACCGACGAGATGGGCCAGGTCGGCCAGGCGCTCAACACCCTGCAGCGCGCCGCCGTCGACGGCGCCGTGAAGCAGGCCGGCATGCGGCGCGGGATCTCCGAGGTGTTCGTGAACCTCGCCCGCCGCAGCCAGGTCCTGCTGCACAAGCAGCTCACCCTGCTCGACACCATGGAGCGCAGGACCGAGGACACCCAGGAGCTCGAGGACCTGTTCCGCCTCGACCACCTCACGACCCGGATGCGCCGCCACGCCGAGGGCCTGGTGATCCTCTCCGGCGCCGCGCCCTCCCGGCAGTGGCGCAAGCCCGTGCAGCTGATGGACGTGGTCCGCGCCGCCGTCGCCGAGGTCGAGGACTACGAGCGCATCGAGGTGCGCCGTCTGCCGCGGATCGCCGCACAGGGCACGGCTGTTGCCGACCTCACCCACCTGATCGCCGAACTCCTGGAGAACGCCACGGTGTTCTCGCCGCCGCACACCGCCGTCCAGGTGGTCGGCGAGCGCGTCGGCAGCGGCTTCACGCTGGAGATCCACGACCGCGGCCTGGGCATGACCTCCGACCAACTGCTCGAGGCGAACCTCCGGCTCGCGGAGACACCGGAGTTCGAGCTGTCGGACACCGACCGGCTCGGCCTGTTCGTGGTCAGCCGTCTGGCGCAGCGCCAGAACGTCCGGGTCTCGCTGGCACCTTCGCCGTACGGAGGGACCACCGCGGTCGTCTTCATCCCGGAGGCGCTGCTCACCGACGCCTCCGACACCGACGGCTCGGGTCTGCGGGTCGACCTCGACGCCCTCGAACGGGACGCGGACCGCAAGGCGCGCCTGGCTCAACTGTCCCTGCCGCCCAAGCCGTTGGAGGAGCGGCTCCTGGGCGGACCGGTGGAACTCGAGTCGCCGCTCGGCCTGGAGGAGCTCGACGCCGCGCCGGGCACGGCGGGCCCCGCCGCCCGTGGGGTGCTCGGCCGGCTCGGCGGCGCCCTGGACATCGAGGACGAGGACAGCGAGCGCGGCGGTCTGTTCCGGCCGCGCCGACACCTCTCCGAGGCCACGGGCGAACAGCACCAGCAGGCGCGGGAGCCCGGTGGCGAGGCGGTGCGCCCCGGTGGTGGCGCACCGCGTGGCGTGGACGGCCTGGTGCCGCTGCCGCGCCGCCGTACGCCCAAGCTGGTCAGCTCGCACGGCCGTACGCTGTCGCAGCCGGCGCGGACCGAGCCGTCCGAGGCCGAACAGGCCACCGACGACCGCAGCTCCTCGCCCGTCACCGACCGGAGCTCTTCGCCCGCCGACGACCGGACCGCTTCGCCGGTCGACAGCCCGACCCAGATCCTGCCCCGCCGCGTCCGCCAGGCCAGCCTGGCGCCGCAGCTGCGGACCGCGGAGGCCCCCGCGCCCCCGGCCGAGCCGGCCGAGGACCGCGATGCCGACGAGGTGCGCAGCCGGATGGCCTCGCTCCAGCGCGGCTGGCAGCGCGGCCGGGTGGAGACGGGAGAGACGGGAGAGATCCCCACGCTCGTACGTGAGGCGGCGTCCGCGCCTGTACGGGAAGGAGGGCCCGCGTCCGTACGGGAAGGAGCGCCCACACCCGTACGGGAAGGAGCGCCCACACCCGTACGGGAGGAAACGCCCATGCCCGTACGAGAAGAGCGGCCCCCCGCCCAGGAAGCGGCCGCTCAGGAGCCCCCCGCACGCCACGCCGCCGACCCGGAGGCCGCCGCACCGCCGGCGGACGAGCCGGTTTCGGCCGAAGACACCAGCACCAAACCCGAGGGGAACGGTCGATGACCACACCGAGGACCGGAGTACAGCACACAGGCCTGCGTACGTCCGGTGAGCTGAACTGGCTCCTGGACGATCTGGTCGACCGGGTCGCCAGCATCCGCAAGGCACTTGTGCTCTCCAGTGACGGTCTGCCGACCGGCGCCTCGCAGAATCTCACCCGGGAGGACAGCGAGCACCTCGCCGCCGTCGCCTCCGGGTTCCACAGCCTCGCCAAGGGCGTCGGCCGGCACTTCGAGGCGGGCCGGGTCCGCCAGACCGTGGTGGAGCTGGACGACGCGTTCCTGTTCGTCACCGCGGCGGGCGACGGCAGCGCGCTCGCCGTCCTTTCCGACGCGGACTCCGACGTGGGGCAGGTCGCCTACGAGATGACGCTCCTGGTCAAGCGGGTGGGTGTGCATCTGGCGACCGCGCCGCGTACCGATCTGCCCACGGGAGGGTAGTAGGAGGGCATGAGCGACGACGGCAGCGCGAACCCGCACTGGTACGACGACGACGCCGGGCCGGTGGTGCGCCCCTACGCGATGACGCGGGGCCGCACCGCCGGTGCGGCGCGCCACCAACTCGATCTGATCGCTCTGGTGGTGCCCGAGCCGTGCCCCCGCGACGCGGGGGCGGGCCCGACCCTGTCGCCCCGGCACGTCGGCATCATCCAGCTCTGTCTGGACGCCCCCCAGTCGGTGGCGGAGCTGGCCTCGTCGCTCGATCTGCCGCTGGGTGTCGTACGGGTGCTCATAGGCGACCTCGTGGAGGACGAACTGGTCCATGTCACCCGGCCCGTTCCACCGGCCGAGCTGCCGGACGAGAGTATTCTGCGCGACGTGATCACCGGGCTGCGCGCGCTCTGACACGGGGCACGGCCTGGTCCTGTGCCGGCGGAGGAGTCCCACGTGGCAGACGAAGCGCACGGTCCTGGCTGGCAGTTCTGGATCGACCGCGGCGGCACCTTCACCGATGTCGTCGCCCGCCGCCCCGACGGGACGCTCGTCAGCCACAAGCTCCTTTCGGAGAACCCGGGCCGCTACGACGACCCGGCGGTGGCCGGCATCCACGAACTGCTCGGCGACAAGCCGGACCTGGCGCGGATCGACGCCGTACGCATGGGCACCACGGTCGCCACCAACGCCCTCCTGGAACGCAAGGGCGCCCGCACCCTCCTCGTCATCACCAAGGGCTTCCGAGACGCCCTGCGCATCGCCTACCAGAACCGCCCGCAGATCTTCGCCCGCGAGATCCTCCTGCCGGAGCTCCTGTACGAGCGCGTCGTCGAGGCCGACGAACGCCTGGCGGCCGACGGCACGGTGCTCACCCCGCCCGACCTCGACGCGCTCGAAGCGCCGCTGCGTCAGGCCCACGAGGACGGCATCCACGCCATCGCCGTCGTGACGATGCACAGCCACCTCCACCCGGAGCACGAACAGGCCATCGGAGACCTGGCCCGCCGGATCGGATTCCCGCAGATCTCGCTCTCCAGTGAGGTCAGCCCGCTGATGAAGCTCGTGCCGCGCGGCGACACGGCCGTCGTCGACGCCTATCTCTCACCCGTCCTGCGGCGCTATGTGCGCCAGGTCGCCGATCAACTCCCGGGCGTGCGCCTGATGTTCATGCAGTCCAACGGCGGCCTCACCGAAGCCGGCCAGTTCCGCGGCAAGGACGCGATCCTGTCCGGGCCGGCCGGCGGCATCGTCGGCATGGCCCGGATGTCCGAACTGGCGGGCTTCCGGCGGGTGATCGGCTTCGACATGGGCGGCACCTCGACCGATGTGTCGCACTACGCGGGCGCGTACGAGCGGGTCTTCACCACCCAGATCGCCGGGGTACGGCTGCGCGCCCCCATGCTGGACATCCACACCGTCGCCGCGGGCGGCGGTTCGGTGCTGCACTTCGACGGCAGCCGCTACCGCGTCGGCCCCGACTCGGCGGGCGCGGACCCGGGCCCGGCCTGCTACCGGCGCGGCGGACCGCTCACCGTCACCGACGCCAACGTGATGCTCGGCCGCATCCAACCGGACCATTTCCCCCGGGTGTTCGGGCCCGACGGCGACCAGCCGCTCGACGCCGGCCTCGTACGGGAACGCTTCACCGCGCTCGCCGAGGAGATCCGGCAGCGGACCGATGACGAGCGGACCCCCGAGCAGGTAGCCGAGGGGTATCTGCAGATCGCCGTGAACAACATCGCGGGTGCCATCAAACGGATCTCCGTCCAGCAGGGCCACGACGTCACCCGCTACGCCCTGACCACCTTCGGCGGCGCGGGCGGCCAGCACGCCTGCGCCGTGGCCGACTCGCTCGGCATCCGCACCGTCCTCGTACCCCCGATGGCCGGTGTCCTGTCCGCGCTCGGCATCGGTCTCGCGGATGCGACGGCGATGCGCGAGCAGTCCCTCGAAGCACCCCTGGAAGCGTCGGAGATGGGGCGCGTACGGGAAACGGCCGACGTGCTCGAAGCGGCGGCCCGCGCCGAGCTGCGGGCCGAGGACGTGCCCGAGGACCGGATCCGCATCACCCGCCGCGCCCAGGTGCGCTACGACGGCACGGACACCGCGCTCACGGTCGGTCTCGGGCAACCGGCGGCCATGCGCGAGGAGTTCGAGGAGCGGCACCGCGCCACGTACTCCTTCACGCTGCGGCGCCCTCTCGTCGTGGAGGCACTCTCCATCGAGGCCACCGGACTCACGGACGCCCCCGATCTCGTGGGCCTCGCCCCGGCGGGCGCGGGCGAGCCGCAGCGGGTCCGGCTGCACACCGCGGGCGCCTGGCGCGAGGTGGTGCTGCACCGGCGCGAGGAACTGCCCGCGGGGCGGACCGTGCGCGGCCCGGCGGTCATCACCGAGGCCAACGCCACCACCGTCGTCGACGAAGGCTGGCAGGCGGCGCTGAACTCCGACGGTCATCTGGTCATGGAGCGGACCGTGGAGACCGGAGGGCTCACGGCGACCGCCGAGGCCGACCCCGTCCTTCTCGAGGTGTTCAACAACCTCTTCATGTCGATCGCCGAGCAGATGGGCGCCCGCCTCGAATCCACCGCCCAGTCCGTGAACATCAAGGAGCGGCTCGACTTCTCCTGCGCCCTGTTCGACCCGGACGGCAATCTCGTCGCCAACGCGCCGCATATCCCGGTCCACCTGGGCTCGATGGGCACGTCGGTGAAGGAGGTCATCCGGCGCCGCGCCGAAGCCATGCGGCCCGGTGACGCGTACGCGGTCAACGACCCGTACCACGGCGGTACCCACCTGCCCGACGTCACGGTGATCACGCCCGTGTTCGACGGTGACGGGCGGCAGATTCTCTTCTACGTGGCCTCGCGCGGCCATCACGCGGAGATCGGCGGGATCGCCCCCGGCTCGATGCCCGCGCACAGCCGCAGCATCGACGAGGAGGGCGTCCTGTTCGACAACTGGCTGCTCGCCCAGGGCGGCCGCTTCCGCGAGCAGGAGACCCAGGAGCTGCTCACCCGAGCCCCGTACCCCTCGCGCAATCCGGCCACCAACCTCGCCGATTTCCGTGCCCAGATCGCCGCCAACGCCAAGGGTGTCGAGGAAGTCACGCGGATGATCGAGGACTTCGGCCTTGACGTCGTGCAGGCGTATATGCGCCACGTGCAGGACAACGCCGAGGAAGCCGTACGCAGGGTCGTCGACGCCCTCGACGACGGCGCGTACGCCTACGAGACGGACCTGGGTGCCACGATCCGCGTCGCTGTGCGCGTGGACCGCGAACAGCGCACCGCCACCCTGGACTTCACCGGTACATCGCCCCAGCTCGCGGGCAACTTCAACGCCCCGTACGCCGTCGTGAACGCCGCGGTGCTCTACGTCTTCCGCACCCTCGTCGCCGACGACATCCCGCTCAACGACGGCTGTCTGCGCCCGCTCAGGATCATCGTGCCCGAGGGCTCCATGCTCTCCCCGCGCCCGCCCGCCGCGGTCGTCGCCGGCAACGTCGAGACCTCCCAGGCCCTCACCGGAGCCCTGTACGCGGCGCTCGGGGTGCAGGCCGAGGGCTCGGGCACCATGAACAACGTGACGTTCGGCAACGAACGCTTCCAGTACTACGAGACGGTGGCCTCCGGATCCGGCGCGGGCGAGGGCTTCGACGGGGCACCCGTCGTACAGACCCATATGACCAACTCGCGGCTGACCGACCCTGAAGTCCTCGAATGGCGTCTGCCGGTGCTGCTCGAAGAGTTCTCCGTACGGCGGGGGAGCGGGGGAGCCGGCAGGTGGCGCGGCGGTGACGGGGCGCTGCGGCGGATCCGGTTCCGCGAGGCGATGACGGTGTCGACGCTCTCCGGCCACCGGCGCGTTCCCCCGTACGGCATGGCGGGCGGCGCACCCGGCGCCCTCGGCGCGAACCGGGTCGAGCGCGCCGACGGAACGGTCGAGCCGCTCGACGGCAGCGACAGTGCCGAACTCGACCCAGGAGACGTGCTGATCGTCGAGACGCCGGGCGGCGGAGGCTACGGCAGCCCGGGCGCCTGATCCACCGAGGTCGCATACCGGCCGAACGGGACCGAGGCCGACCGCCGGACGACCGGTAAGCGGCCGGGAAGCGATCGCCCGTGAAACCGTTCTGCACAGGATCACCCACCCCCGGTGAACCACGCAGCGCACGCCGATAGAGTCAGGGGGACGGAACTGCCGTACGTATCAAGGACGTTCCGGCTCACCGGCGATCAGGAGTGGAGAAGATGGTCCTCGGGCGTACAGGGCACCGACAGGCCCCGGTCGAACCGGTCACGCTCAAGATCCTCGTGGCCGGCGGATTCGGTGTCGGCAAGACAACCCTCGTCGGAGCCGTCAGCGAGATCCGCCCGCTGCGCACCGAGGAGCTGCTCAGCGAGGCCGGGCGGCCCATCGACGATCTGCACGGGGTCGAGCGCAAGGTCACCACCACCGTCGCCATGGACTTCGGGCGCATCACGCTCCGCGACGACCTGGTGCTCTACCTCTTCGGCACGCCGGGGCAGGACCGCTTCTGGTTCCTCTGGGACGAGCTCGCGCAGGGCGCGCTCGGTGCCGTGGTCCTCGCGGACACCCGACGCCTCGAGGACTGCTTCGCGGCCGTCGACTACTTCGAACGGCGCGGCATACCGTTCATGATGGCCGTCAACTGCTTCGAGGGCGCGACCCGTTACCCCGCGGACATGGTCCGCCAGGCGCTCGACCTCGACGAAGAGGTGCCGGTCGTGCTGTGCGACGCCCGTAAGCGGGAATCAGCGAAGAACGTGCTGATCAGCCTGGTCGAGCACGCCATGAAGAGGGTGTCGGAGTCCCGCCAGCCCGCCGCCACCTGAGGCTCGGGAAGGACAAGGGCCCGGGAAGGACAAGGGCCCGGGCAGGACCAGGGCCCGCGCAGGCCGACGACCCGCACCCCCGCCGACCGGGGTACGAGCCGCCGACATCCGGGCGCCGGGCCTCAGCCCTCGCCGTCCTCCTGCCAGCCGAAGCTGCGTTCCACTGCCTTGTGCCAGTTGTGGAACTCCTTCTCGCGGGCGTCCGCGGCCATCTGCGGAGTCCACTCGGCGTCCTTCTGCCAGTGCGCCTTGAGCTCGTCGAGGTCGTTCCACACCCCGGTCGCGAGTCCCGCCGCATAGGCCGCGCCGAGACAGGTCGTCTCGGAGACCTTCGGACGGACGACGGGCACACCGAGCACATCAGCCTGGTGCTGCATCAGCAGATTGTTCTTGGTCATCCCGCCGTCGACCTTCAGCGACGTGATGTGCACACCGGAGTCCTGGTACATCGCGTCGACGACCTCACGCGTCTGCCAGCTGGTGGCCTCGAGGACCGCGCGCGCGAGGTGTCCCTTGGTGACATACCTCGTCAGACCCGTGATCACACCCCGGGCGTCCGAGCGCCAGTAGGGCGCGAACAGACCGGAGAACGCGGGCACGATGTAGGCCCCGCCGTTGTCCTCCACGCTCGCCGCGAGCGTCTCGATCTCGTCCGCGTTGCGGATGATGCCGAGCTGGTCGCGGAACCACTGCACGAGCGCACCGGTGATCGCGATCGAGCCCTCCAGACAGTAGACCGGCGCCTCGCCGCCGATCTGGTAGCCCATGGTGGTGAGCAGCCCGTTCTTCGAAGGCACCGGCCGGTTACCGGTGTTGAGCAGCAGGAAGCTGCCCGTGCCGTACGTGTTCTTGGCCGTACCGGTGTCGTAGCAGGCCTGCCCGAACACCGCGGCCTGCTGGTCGCCGAGGGCGGAAGCCACCGGCACCCCGGCGAGCTGGCCGACCGCCGTGCCGTACACCTCGGCCGAGGACTTGATCTCCGGGAGCACGTCCTGCGGGACGTTCATCGCCGACAGGATCGAGGTGTCCCACTGCAGGGACTCCAGGTTCATCAGCATGGTGCGCCCGGCGTTGGTGACGTCGGTGACGTGCACGCCGCCGTCCGTGCCGCCGGTCAGGTTCCAGATCAGCCAGGAGTCGATCGTGCCGAAGGCGATCTCGCCCCGCTCGGCGCGTGCCCGCAGGCCGGGCACGTTGTCGAGCAGCCAGGCCGCCTTGGGCCCGGAGAAGTAGCTGGCCAGCGGCAGACCGGTGGCCTCGCGGAAGCGGTCCTGGCCGTCCGTGCCGCCGAGTTCGTTGCACAGTGCGGAGGTACGGGTGTCCTGCCAGACGATCGCGTTGTGCACCGGCTTTCCGGTGGCACGGTCCCAAAGGACCGTCGTCTCCCGCTGGTTGGTGATGCCGAGCGCGCTCAGATCGCTCGCGCGCAGTCCCGCCTTGGCGAGCGCGCCGGCCACCACGGCCTGCACCTTGGACCAGATCTCGGTCGCGTCGTGCTCGACCCAGCCGGGCTTGGGGAAGATCTGGCGGTGCTCTCGCTGGTCGACGGCGACGATCGCGCCGTCCTGGTCGAAGATGATGCAGCGGCTCGAAGTGGTGCCCTGGTCGATCGCCGCTACGTGCTTACGATCCGGCATGGGTTCCCCTTTTCAGAAGGCTGCTCAGAACGCAACGTTGAAGATGAGCCCTGCGAGCGCACCGCCGATCAGCGGGCCGACGACCGGCACCCAGGAGTAACTCCAGTCCGAACCACCCTTGTTGGGGATCGGAAGGAGAGCATGGGCGATGCGCGGGCCCAGGTCACGCGCAGGATTGATGGCGTAGCCGGTGGGGCCACCGAGCGAGAGACCGATGCCGACCACCAGGAACGCGACGATGAGGATTCCGGTACCGGACTCGCCCAGGCCCTTGGTCATGCCGAACGCCAGGATCGGCAGCACCAGACCGATGGTCGCGATGACCTCGGTGACAACGTTCGCCACGGGGCTGCGGATCTCGGGACCGGTGGAGAAGATCCCCAGCGTGGGCTGCGCCTTCTCCTCCTCGGCATTGGCCTGGAACTGTGCGTAGTACGTAAGCCAGCACAGCACGGCACCCAGGATGGCGCCGATCATCTGCCCGAGGATGTACAGGTGGACCTGGTCCCAGTCGCCCAGATCGATGGCGATCCCGAGGGTGACCGCGGGGTTGAGGTGCCCGCCCGAGAGCGGCGCCGCGGTGTACGCACCCGCGAGTACACCGAAGCCCCAGCCGAAGGCGATGACGACCCACCCGGCGGCTCTCGCCTTGGAGTGGTGCAGCGTGACGGCGGCGCACACACCGGCGCCGAAAAGAATCAGAATCGCGGTGCCGATGATCTCACCGACGAAGACGTCCCCATTCGAGTACATGGCGGCTCCCTTGGCCCTAGCCCGGGGCCAGTCGCCCCGGTCCTCCGTGCAGGGTGCGGTTCGCACGGCTGCGCCGAAGGCAGGAGGAGTCCACCCCGCTCGGCGTCCGTGACGAGCGTGCCGTAGCAGCCGAATCGCCCGTGGGGGATGGCCATTTGACCAGGCAGATGCCCTGAAGGCGGCTTGACATCATGGTGCGGCGATGCCGACTGACACCCGGAAGTGTTCACCGCGCCTGAGGGAGCGTCAAGGTCGCGGACAGCTTCCGCCCGTCACGACGGCGCCCCCACGGCCCGAAGGCCGTGGGGGCGC
>NZ_JAEIMH010000113.1:21556-23487 GCF_016464295.1 Streptomyces sp. N35
GCCCCCCCGGCGCCCCCCCCGCGCCCGCGGGGCCGGGGGGGGCGCCCACACAGGGTTCGGCCGGGCTCACTTCACCGCGACCACCGCGGACCCGTGCCCGAACAACCCCTGATTCGCGGTGATCCCGACCCGCGCCCCGTCCACCTGACGCTCACCCGCCGCCCCGCGCAACTGCCAGGTCAGCTCGCAGACCTGCGCGATGGCCTGCGCCGGCACCGCCTCGCCGAACGAGGCGAGCCCGCCACTGGAGTTGACCGGCAGCCGGCCCCCGGGAGAGGTCACCCCTTCGCGCAGCAACTTGGCCCCCTCGCCCTCGCCGCACAGCCCGAGATCCTCGTACCACTGCAGCTCGAGAGCCGTGGACAGGTCGTAGACCTCGGCGAGCGACAAGTCCTCGGGCCCGATCCCGGCCTCCTCGTACGCGGCATGCGCGATCGAGGCGCGGAAGGTCCGCTCGGGCGGCTGGACGGCCGCGGCCGAATCCGTGGCGATGTCCGGCAGATCGAGCACCGTCTGCGGATACTGCGGCGTCACCGTCGAGACCGCCCGTATCCGCACCGGGTCGGCCTGCCCGTGCCGACGGGCGAAGTCCATGCTGGACAGCACCAGCGCCGCCGCCCCGTCGGAGGTGGCGCAGATGTCGAGCAGCCGCAGCGGATCGGCCACCACCGCGGAGGCCGCGACGTCCTGCGCCGTCACCGTCTTGCGGTACCGGGCATACGGATTGAGCGCGCCCGACGCCGCGTTCTTCACCTTGACCTGTGCGAAGTCCTCGAGTGTGTCCCCGTGCAACGCCATCCGGCGCCGTGCGTACAGCCCGAAGTACGCCGGGTTGGTGGCGCCGAGCACCCGGAAGCGCAACCAGTCCGGATCGTCCTGCCGGTCGCCGCCCGCGGGCCGGAAGAACCCTTTGGGCGCGGCGTCCGCACCCACCACGAGCACCACGTCGGCGAGCCCCGAAAGGATCTGCGTGCGCGCGGTGTTGATGGCCTGTGCGCCCGAAGCGCACGCCGCGTACACGCTCGTGACCCGCGCACCCTGCCAGCCCAGCGCCTTGGCGAACGTGGCCCCGGCGACATATCCGGGGTAGCCGCCGCGCACGGTGTCCGCGCCGACGATCGACCGCACATCGCGCCAGTCGACGCCGGCGTCCTCGAGTGCCTTGCGCGCCGCGATCGTTCCGTACTCGATAAAGCTTCGGCCCCACTTGCCCCACGGGTGCATCCCGGCGCCGAGGACCGCCACGTCCCGGCTCATCGCGCACTCACCGGCTTGAAGTGCCAGGTCGTCCAGGTCGTGCCGGCTTCCTCGTTCAGCACGCCGGGCACGGCCTCGACCTCCATCCCCACTTCGAGCTCGGCTGTGGTCACGCCGGGCACCGCCTGCCCGAGCACGACCATGCGCTCGTCCTCGAGCTCCACGGCGAGCAACGTGTACGGCTCCCACGCGGCGTCCGGATCGGACACGTAGGGGAGGGGCGGCCGGTAACGCCCGTCGGTGTACGACCAGATGCGGCCGCGCTTGGACAGCGGAACCTCGGCCAGCTCGCCGCCCGTACAGCCCGGGTTGCGGCAGAAGGAGTCCTCGCGGGGAAAGAAGACCGACCCGCAGGCGCCACATCGCGTACCGAGCAGCCGGAAGTCCTCCCCCTCGCCACTGAACCAATCGGCCACCACTGGTGTGCGTGTACGAGACATGACCCTCCCCGGCACCGGATCTGACGGAACGTCAGAAGTGTGCCACGGGGTGGGTGATCCCGTCACCCGGGCCGGATGCACCGAGCTCGCCGAGCGCTCCGGTACGGAACTCGATCGAGCCCCGTGAGAACCGGACACGGTCCGGCTGCGTCTCGGATGAGGTGAGGAGCTTGAGGCCCGGCCCCGAGCCCCTCACCGCAGCGGGCGGCCAGGACCCACGGGGGTGGTCCTGGC
>NZ_JAEIMH010000113.1:23497-24153 GCF_016464295.1 Streptomyces sp. N35
GGGGGGGGCCGGGCCCCCCCCCCCGCCCCCCCCCCCCCGGCGGGGGGCCCGGGCCCGGGGGGGGGGCCCGTGCCCCCCCCCGCTGCCTGCGCCCGCCGTCAGCCCTGTGCCCAGGACCGCAGCTTCTCGTCCTGCGCCCAGGACCGCAGCTTCTCGGGGTTGCGCACCGACCAGATGCGGCGGATCCGGTCGTCGGCGATCTCGAAGGCGAGCACCGCCACCGTGACGCCGTCCTGCACGCTCACCAGGCCCGGCTGACCGTTGACCGTACGCTCGAGAAGCGTCAACTCCACGCGCTCGGCGATCCCGACGCAGGCGCTCGCGATCCGCTCGGCGCCCACGATGGGTACATCCACGGCTTGGACGAGCCCGCCGCCGTCGGCGATCGCCGTGGCCTCGGGGTCGAGCGGGCCCACAAGGCCACCGATGTCCTTGGCCTCCCACGCCCCCCCGGACTCCCTGAGGGACTCGGCCTGCCGGTCCCTCGGAGGTGCGGCGGACTGCGCGGCGCGGATACGGCGCCGGGCCGACGAGGCCAGCTGGCGGGAGGCCGCCGGCGTACGTCCGACGATCCGCGCCACTTCGGCGAAGGGGTACCGGGAGACGTCGTGCAGGGCGAAGGCGGCCCTCTCGGCCGGCGGCATCGCCTCCAGACC
>NZ_JAEIMH010000114.1:0-19529 GCF_016464295.1 Streptomyces sp. N35
GAGCGAACGACGAGGTTCGAACTCGCGACCTCAACCTTGGCAAGGTTGCGCTCTACCAACTGAGCTACGTTCGCACGCACGGTGAGCTTTCGCCGTAGTGCGGAGACCACTATACCCAACCGCGCTCGCGCGCGAGGCGCACCGCCGCATGACGGTTCTCGACCCCGAGTTTCGAGACGGCCGCGGAGAGATAGTTCCGCACGGTCCCCGGCGACAGCGCCGCCCGGTCGGCGATCTCCGACACCGGCGCACCGTCCGCCGCCAGCTCGAGGACCTCCGCCTCGCGCGCGGTCAGCGGCGAGTCCCCGGAGGAGATGGCGTCGGCCGCCAACTCCGGGTCCACATAACGGTTTCCGGCGTGCACGGTACGGATGATCTCGGCGAGCCGCTGCGCACTCACGGTCTTCGGCACGAACCCCCTTACACCCGCTTCGAGCGCCCGCTTCAGATGCCCGGGCCGCCCATGGCTCGTCACGATCATGGTCT
This sequence comes from Streptomyces sp. N35, assembly GCF_016464295.1. Taxonomy (NCBI): domain Bacteria; kingdom Bacillati; phylum Actinomycetota; class Actinomycetes; order Kitasatosporales; family Streptomycetaceae; genus Streptomyces; species Streptomyces sp. N35. The sequence goes on from NZ_JAEIMH010000114.1 coordinate 487, forward strand.
GGCAGGACGGGAGTTCACGCCGCAGCGATGTGGCCACGCTCACACCGTCCGCGCCCGGCATCTGCAGATCCAGTACGGCGACATCCGGCCGGTGCGCGAGCGCCATGGCGAGCGCCTCGGGCCCGGAGGCCGCCTCCGCGACGACGGTCAGATCGTCCTCGAGCGCGAGCAGCGCGGCCAGCGCCCCGCGGATCAGATGCTCGTCGTCGGCGAGCAGGATTCTCAGGGAGGGCACATCCACGGATGCGGGCTCGGTCATCGGGCGGCCTCGTTCTCGTTCGTACGGGGAGCGGATTCTGTGGTCGTACGGGATGCGGGCTTCGAGGTCGTACGGGACGTGGACTTCGATGCCGTACGGGACGTGGACTTCGAGTCCGTACGGGACGTGGACTTCGAGTCCGTACGGGAAACGGGTGCGGGTTCGGGCACCCCCAGCGGCACCTCGGCGACCAGCTCGAACATTCCGTCCCCGGCCGGTCCCGCCTCGAGGCGGGCGCCCGGCGGCGCGGGCCGCCCCCCGCGCCCCGCGGGGCCGGGACCGCCGGGGGCCGGGGGCGGCGGGGGGGCCCGGTTGCCCTTAAGGGGCTCGGCCCCCGGGAGGGCGGGGTCTGTTCCCGCACCGTCGTTGTCGACCGTGAGCACAGCCCTCCCCGCCACCACCCGCAGCGTGATGGCGCACCGCGTCGCGTCCCCGTGCCGCAGCACATTGGTGGCCGCCTCCCGCACCACCCAGCCGAGCGCCGCGTGGGCGCCCGTCGGCAGCTCGTGCGCCGCCTCGGCGCCGGTCACCCGGCAGTCGATCCCGGCGGCGGTCAACACGGCCTGTGCACCGGCCAGTTCGGACCCGAGGCTCGCCTCGCGGTAGCCGCGTACGACTTCCTGCACTTCCCGCTGCGACTCCCGGGCGATCCGCTGCACCTCGATCATCTGCTCCACGGCCTCGGGGCGGCCGCGCCGGGCCAGCTGCACGGCGAGCTCGCTCTTCAAAGCGATCACCGCCAGATTCCGGCCCATCACGTCATGCAGATCCCGCCCGAACCGCAGCCGCTCCTCGGCGACCGCGAGCCGCGCCTGGGCCTCGCGGCCGCGTTCCGCCTGCCACATGACCCCCAGGCTCCAGGCGGAGCAGCGGATGCTGGCCAGGCAGATCATGGCTCCGCCGTACACCCCCACGGCATAGCCGAGCAGCGTCATGTCACGCACACCGACGAGGGCGAACGCGCCGGTCACCACCACGGCGGCGGCCAGGCTCCACTGCTGGAACGTACGCAGCGGCATGGTGAGACAGCGTTCGGCGGTGTACGGGATGACCGCGAAGAGCGCCACGAAGACGGTGAACTCCTTGTCGAGCGCACCGGTCGCCTCGAGCCCGAGATCGAGGGCGAGCGTGCCGGCCATCAGCGCGCCGGCGAGCAGCCAGCTCCGGGCCGGGACGATGCCGCGGCCCAGGTACTCGCCGAACGCCAGGGGCAGCAGCCGCCAGGCGAGCACGCACTGGGCGGCCGCGCAGATCAGGAGCAGCACACCGAGCAGCAGCGGCAGCCCGGGCGGCTCCGAGACGAGCTGGGCGACGGGCATCACCAGCCAGGCCAGGAAGAAGAACCAGACCATGAGCCGCACGATGAGCAGGCTCTGGAACTCCATGCGCTCCACATGACTGCGCTCGTCCCAGACGCCCTTGCGCCACCGTCGATACCGCTCCAGCACGTTGTCGCTCTCCCCGCTCAGCGCCTCGGCTCCCAACGGAACCACCGTCGTACAGCAAACACCGCCACCACGATCCAGGCCACCGCCACGGCCAGCGCCGACAGTGCGTCGCCCGTGGACAGGGTGCCGGTCCAGCCACCGCGCACGAGCGTGATCACGGGGGAGAACGGCAGCAGTTCGAGGACGGACGCAAGACGGTCGGGGAAGACCTCGAGCGGCACGGTCATCCCGGAGCCGATCATCGAGACGAACACCATCGGCAGCGCCATCACCTGGGCGCTCTCGGCCGTCTTGCTGAGCCCTGCGGTCACCGCGGCGAGGCCGACGGCGATCACGAGGCCGAGCAGCACGCCGAGCACGGCCCAGTACACGGCGGGCGGCGCCGCCAGGTCGAGCAGTACGGTCGCCCCGACCGTCACGACCACACACTGCAGCAGGCCGATCAGCGCGGCGGGCAGCGCGGCGCCCGCGAGGATCTCCTGATCGCGCAGTTCACCGGTGCGCAGCCGCTTGAAGACCAGCTCCTCACGGCGCACCACGAAGGTGGTCACCAGAGCGCTGTAGACCGCGAAGAGAAGCGAGAAGCCGACGGCCGCGGTCAGGAGCAGCTCGCCGACCTTCACGCCGGTGCCCTCGAGCGTCGACTCCTTGACGGTGGCCTGCACGCTGAACGGCAGGATCAGCGGCACGATGAGCGCGGTCACCAAGGTGCCCTTCGCCCGTCCGAGCAGCGTCAGCTCGGTGCGCGCGAGCGCGGTCATCCGCCCCGCGGGGGTGGTGCGTGCCGCGGGGGTGGTGAGGGTGGTGGTGCTCATGCCACGGTCTCCTTCGTACGTACGGCGTCGGCTTCCTCCGCGGACTGTCCGTCCCGCGCCTCGCGGGCGATCTGCAGAAAGGCCTCTTCGAGCGAGGCGGGCCGCACATCGAGCCTGCGCAGCTCCACACCGGCTTCCTGGGCCCACAACAGCAGCCCGGTGGCGGACCGTTGGAGTTCGGGTGTGCGCAGCCGCACGGTCTGTCCGTCCGTCTCGTGCCCGGTCACACCGAGTTCGCCGAGCGGCGGGAGATCTCCGACGAAGTAGCCGTCGGGCAGGTCGAAGGAGATCCGGGACGGCTGGGTGGCGGTCACCTCGCCAGGGGTGCCGGTCAGCGCGATGCGTCCCTCGTGCAGGATCGCGAGCCGGTCGGCCAGCATCTCGGCCTCTTCGAGGTAATGCGTGGTGAGCAGCACGGTGGTGCCGTTCGCCCGCAGCGCCCGCACCAACTCCCAGGTGTCGACGCGCCCTTCGGCGTCGAGCCCGGTGGTCGGTTCGTCGAGGAAGAGCACCTCGGGCCGGCCGAGCAGCGCCATCGCCAGATCGAGCCGCCGCTTCTCGCCGCCGGAGAGCATCTTCACGCGGACGTCCGCCCTGCGGGTCAGACCGACGAGTTCGAGCGCCTCACGGATCGGCCGCGCACCACTGGTGCAGCCGGCCCACATCCGTACGCTCTCGCTGACGGTCAGCTCGGACGGGAACCCGCCCTCCTGCAGCATCACGCCGATCCGCGGCCGCACCGCGGCCCGCTCGCTGTACGGGTCGTGCCCGAGGACCCGGACCTGCCCCGCGGCCGGCTTCGCGAGCCCTTCGAGGAGTTCGACGGTGGAGGTCTTGCCCGCGCCGTTGGTGCCGAGCAGAGCGAACAGCTCGCCCTTTCCGACGCTGAAGGAGATCCCCCGTACCGCCTCGAAGCCGCCCGCGTACGTGCGTCGCAGATCGGTGACGTCGATCACGCGTTCTTCGGTGGTGGTGTTCATGCCTCAAGCCTCCCCGCGATCAAGGAGCGCGGGCAGTGCGTGCGGTCATGAGCTGGGGTGACAGCTCTCACAGCCGCACATGACACCTGTCATAAACGGGCCGACGCGATCCCGTGACAGGGTCGGGGCGTGTCAGGACAGCATGATCCCGGAACGCCGAAAGCCCCCGGTTTCCCGGGGGCTTTCGATGTGGAGCGAACGACGAGGTTCGAACTCGCGACCTCAACCTTGGCAAGGTTGCGCTCTACCAACTGAGCTACGTTCGCACAGCATCCGTCCGGCTCTCACCGGGCGGCGCTGATACAAGACTACCTGATCCACAGGAGTGGTCGGAGCCTCGTATCGGAGCGGGTGACAGGAATTGCACACTGCGCCTCCCCCCTGGAAGGGGGGTGTTCTGCTACTGAACTACACCCGCGCGTTCTCCGTGGTGTCCGGTCTCCCGGGCCCCGCGGCGCGTTCCAGACTCTAGCCGACCTGCGGGGGTGGAATGCAAGTCGGTTGTGCCCCGGGGCCTCGCGACCCCGGGGCACAGGGCCTCAGTTGGCGGCTTCGAAGGCCTCGTAGACCTTCTTGGGGATGCGTCCCCGGGCCGGCACGTCCATCTTGTTGGACCGTGCCCAGGCCCGGACCGCCGCCGGGTCCGCCGCGACCGCGGTGTGCTTCACGGCCTTGTTCGCCTTGCCCGTGCCGCGCCCCGACTGCTTGCGGCCCGCGTCCAGGTACGGAGCGAGCGCCTTGCGCAGTTTCTTGGCATTGGCTTGATTGAGGTCGATCTCGTACGACTTGCCGTCAAGACCGAAGGCGACCGTTTCCGCCGCTTCTGAGCCGTCGATGTCGTCAAAGAGAGTGACCACGACACGCTGCGCCACGAATATCGGTCCTTTCCTGCGGAATCACCGCTTCGATGTCGGCCTGACATGCGCTTCTGTCGCGCCCGCACGCCGGTCGACGCCCCGTTTTCCCAGCCGTTATCGGCACTTTAGGCCCATGATCCGGCTTTCGCTTATTTGCCCGCGAATCCGCCGGCGAATCCTTTGTACAGTGCCGAGCATTGCATGGGGAAGACCGACTAAATCTCTCCGCGTGTCCGGGCGCAATGGAACGCCGGAGGTTTCTTGCCGCGTTTCCCGGAATTTTCCCTGCCCATTGCTCGGCTAACCGGTCGCGGTGGGCGGCGGAGATCACCGTAAAAGTGAGCGCGATCACGTAGGAACCTACGAGTCTACGCGGGTAGAAATTTACGTCGGATACGCTGAACCGACCAGCTCAGCATCGTGCTGCAGTCAGCTGCTCAGCACCACACACCGGGAGTGCCAGTGGCACGCGTCGTAGTCGACGTCATGCTCAAGCCGGAGATCCTCGACCCCCAGGGACAGGCGGTGCAGCGTGCGCTGCCGCGTCTGGGATTCGACGGGATCGCGGACGTACGTCAGGGCAAGCGTTTCGAGCTCGAGGTCGATGGGGACGTCGACGAGGCCGCGCTCGCCCGTATCCACGAAATGGCCGAGACCTTCCTCGCCAACACCGTCATCGAGGACTTCGTCGTGAAGGTCGAGGAGTCCAAGTGACCGCTCGTATCGGCGTCGTCACCTTCCCCGGGACGCTCGACGACCAGGACGCGCTGCGCGCCGCCCGGCTCGCGGGCGCCGAGGCCGTTTCCCTGTGGCACCGCGACAAGGACCTCAAGCAGGTCGACGCGGTCGTGCTCGCCGGCGGTTTCAGTTACGGCGACTACCTGCGGGCCGGGGCCATCTCCCGTTTCTCGCCGGTGATGGAGACGATCATCGAGCAGGCCAAGGCGGGCATGCCCGTTCTCGGTATCTGCAACGGATTCCAGATCCTCACCGAGGCGCATCTGCTCCCCGGCGCGATGCTGCGCAACAACCACCTGCACTTCATCTGCCGCGACCAGAAGCTGCGCGTCGAGAACGCGGGCACCGCCTGGACGTCCGACTACGAGCAGGGCGAGGAGATCCAGGTCCCGCTCAAGAACATGGACGGGCGTTACGTCGCCGACGAGCGCACGCTCGACGAGCTCGAGGCGGAGGGCCGGGTCGCGTTCCGCTACCTGGACATGAACCCCAACGGCTCGCTGCGCGACATCGCCGGCATCACCAACGAGGCGGGCAACGTCGTCGGCCTCATGCCGCACCCCGAGCACGCGGTCGAGTCCCTGGTCGGCACCGGCCGTACCGACGGGCTCGGATTCTTCACCTCGATCCTCAAGAAGCTGGTCACTGCCTGATGACTCTGGACACGGTCAAGCACGCGGCCGGGACCCCCGACGTCTCCCAGCCCTGGAAGGAACTCGGCCTCAAGGAGGACGAGTACGCCCGGATCCGCGAGATCCTCGGCCGCCGTCCCACCGGCGCCGAGCTCGCCATGTACTCGGTCATGTGGTCCGAGCACTGCTCGTACAAGAGCAGCAAGGTCCATCTGAAGCAGTTCGGCGAGAAGGCCCCCGAGAGCGATGCGCTTCTCGTCGGCATCGGTGAGAACGCGGGCGTCGTCGACGTCGGCCAGGGCTACGCGGTCACCTTCAAGGTCGAGTCGCACAACCACCCCTCCTACATCGAGCCGTACCAGGGCGCCGCGACCGGCGTCGGCGGCATCGTGCGCGACATCCTCGCGATGGGCGCCCGTCCGGTGGCCGTGATGGACCCGCTGCGCTTCGGCGCCGCGGACCACCCCGACACCAAGCGGGTCCTGCCGGGCGTCGTCGCCGGCATCGGCGGCTACGGCAACTGCCTGGGCCTGCCGAACATCGGCGGCGAGGTCGTCTTCGACTCCTGCTACCAGGGCAACCCGCTGGTCAACGCGCTGTGCGTGGGCGTCATGAAGCACGAGGACATCCACCTCGCGAAGGCCTCGGGCACCGGCAACAAGGTCATCCTGTACGGGGCCCGTACCGGCGGTGACGGCATCGGCGGCGTCTCCGTGCTCGCCTCCGAGACCTTCGACTCGACCGGTCCGTCGCGGCGTCCGGCCGTCCAGGTCGGCGACCCGTTCCAGGAGAAGCTGCTCATCGAGTGCACCCTGGAGATCTTCCGCGAGAACCTCGTGGACGGTATCCAGGACCTCGGCGGCGCCGGTCTGTCGTGTGCGACGAGTGAGCTCGCGAGTGCCGGCTCCGGTGGCATGCGCGTCGAGCTGGACCGCGTCCACCTGCGTGACGCGACGCTCTCGCCCGAGGAAATCCTCATGAGCGAGTCGCAGGAGCGCATGTGCGCGATCGTCGAGCCCGGCAAGGTCGACCGCTTCCTGGAGATCTGCGAGAAGTGGGACGTCATCGCCACGGTCATCGGTGAGGTCACCGAGGGCTCGCAGCTGGAGATCTTCTGGCACGGCGAGCAGATCGTGGACGTGCCGCCGCGGACCGTCGCCCACGAGGGCCCGGTCTACCACCGCCCGTACGAGCGTCCGTCCTGGCAGGACGCGCTGCAGGCCGATGACGCCAACAAGCTGGCGCGACCGGCGAATTCGGCCGAGCTGCGCGAGCAGGTCCTGAAGCTGGTCGCCTCGCCGAACCAGGCCTCCAAGTCCTGGATCACCGACCAGTACGACCGCTTCGTGCAGGGCAACACGATCCTGGCCCAGCCCGAGGACTCCGGCATGGTCCGTATCGACGAGGAGACCAACCTCGGTGTGGCCGTGGCGACGGACGGCAACGGCCGGTACGCCAAGCTCGACCCGTACGCGGGCGCCCAGCTCGCGCTCGCCGAGTCGTACCGCAATGTCGCCGCCTCCGGCGCCAAGCCCCTCGCCATCTCCAACTGCCTCAACTTCGGCTCGCCCGAGGACCCGGCGGTCATGTGGCAGTTCGCCGAGGCCACCCGTGGTCTCGCGGACGGCTGCCTGGAGCTCGGCACCCCGGTGACCGGCGGCAATGTCTCGCTCTACAACCAGACCGGCGAGACGGCGATCCACCCGACGCCCGTCGTGGCCGTCCTCGGTGTGATCGACGACGTCAACCGCCGTACGCCGGTGGCCTTCGCCGAAGAGGGCCAGCTGATCTACCTCCTGGGCGAGACCCGCGAGGAGTTCGGCGGCTCGGCCTGGTCCCAGGTCGTGCACGACCACCTCGGTGGTCTGCCGCCCGTCGTGGACCTGGAGCGCGAGAAGCTGCTCGGCGACATCCTGATCTCGGGTTCGCGCGACGGCATGATCGACGCCGCGCACGACCTTTCCGACGGCGGTCTGATCCAGGCGGTCACCGAGTCCTGCCTCCGTGGGGGCAAGGGTGCGCGCCTGGTCGTGCCGGACGGTCTCGACGCCTTCACCTTCCTCTTCTCGGAGTCGGCGGGCCGCGCGGTCGTCGCCGTCCCGCGCAGCGAGGAGCTCCGCTTCACCGACATGTGCGGTGCGCGGGGTCTGCCGGCGACGCGGATCGGCGTCATCGACGGGGATGCGGTGGAGCTGCAGGGCGAGTTCAGCCTTCAGCTGAGCGAGCTGCGTGAGGCGCACGAGGCGACGATTCCGGGTCTGCTGGCGTAGCACCCGTAACCGCCTTCTGCCGTACGTGACTTCGGCCCCGTCCAGGGTTCTGGGCGGGGCCGAAGTGTGTGTGCCGACCTTCCCGGGGGCCGGCGGAAGGGGCTGTTCAGGGGCGCACCGCCGGTTGATACTGCGGCGGTGAACACCCCCTACGTCCCCATATCCGCCGGTCAACGGCCCGAAGCCCTGCCCCTGGAGCCGGGCGATGCCGAGCGCTGGGCGGCGGCCGGCGGGCCGCGCCGGGCCTCGGGCGGGTTCCTCGCGCTGGTGCTCGGGGCAGGGTTCCTCGCCGTGTTCGTGGTGATGGGCGTATCGGGGACGGACACCCCGTCCTGTACGGATGCCGAGCCGTGCGGCACCGACTGGGGCGCGTACTTCGCGATGCTGCCCGTCCTGCTGACTCCGTACTGCGTGTGGCGATTCCCCCGGGCCGCCCTCGTGCTGCTTCCCCTGCCGGCGGCCGGCGGCCTCGCGGCGGTGCTCACCGGCGGCACGGTGCTCACCACTGCGGACCGGATCGCCGTGGGCGGCCTCACCGCTGTGGTGGTCCTGGTGTGGGGCGGCGTCCTGCTGCGTATCCGGGCCCGTGCCCGGCAGCGCGAGCTGGCGCTGCGGGCGACGGGAGGCTTGCGCGCCCTCGTACCGGAACAATTGCCGCGCAGTAAGCAGGGGTTGCGACGGATCGTGCTGGGTGCGGGGTTCCTCCTGGTCGGCGGTCTCGTGCTGCTGCACGGTGTGCTGGCCGAGCGGGACTTTGCCGACCGGGCGCGCGGCGCGGAACGCCACACCGCCCGGGTGCTCGGCCCCGACGGCGACAGCCGGCTCCGCGTGCGGATGCCGGACGGCACCGCCCGGGGCCTTCCGGCCACCTTCCCCGAGGAATTCCGGCCCGGCAGCGAGGCCGGTGTGCTGGCCGACGGCGACTGGGCGCGGCTCGTGGCGCAGCCGTACGACGCGATGGGGCAGCAGATGGCGTCCCTGCTCTTCGTCGTCACCGGCAGCGCGATGCTCACGCGCGGCGCCCTGCTGCACCGCAGGCTCCGCGCCCTGCACGGCGAACCCCAGCCGGTGCTGCGCGTCCTGGTCTCCGAGAACGAGGGGCCGACCGTCGCCGTACGGACGGAGGGGGATCCGGAGCGGGTGTTCCTGCTGTACGACCGCGTCCGCGAGCGCTCGGTCCTGCCGCGCGGCTCGTCCGGGAACGGCATCCCCTGGACCCACAGGGAAGCGCCGCGTCAGGCCGTCCTCTACGGGGAGCTGTACGACGGGGCCGACATCGTGGTGCTCACCATGGGAGGCAAGGGCAAGGCACGGGTGTACGGAGGGACCGCGGTGCGCGTGTCCAGGGCACCCTTGCACGGTATTACGTAACTACGTAATGTCGCGGCATGGATCTGGAAGAGCGCGTCGCCGAGCTTGAACGGCGCATGGCCGCGCTGGATCGCCCCGAGTCGGCCGCGGCGACGCACTCGACGGGTGACTTCTGGGCGCTCGAAGGGCTGAAAGCCCAGCTCGCGGGGCTCGGCGCGGCCGACGGCGGTGTCCTGTTCACCGGTGCCGTACGGCTGCCGACCGGGCAGCGGTACGAGTGGCAGACCGGCGCTGTGGCGGAGGACCTGTTCGAGCGCGACTGGTCGCAGGCCGCCGACTCCTTCGCCGCGCTGGGCCACCCCGTACGGCTGCGGCTCCTGCGCGAAATCCTCGGCGGGCGCTGCACCGCCGCCGAGCTGGCCGATCTCGAGGAGACCGGCACGACCGGCCAGATCTACCACCACCTGCGCCAACTGACCGGCGCGGGCTGGCTGCACACCACCGGGCGCGGCCGCTACGAGGTGCCGGCGGGGCGCGTGGTCCCGCTGCTCGTGGCGCTGAGCGCCGCGCGGCCGTAACCGACCAGCACAGGGGGAACGACCATGTCCGCACGCCGGAGCAAGTTCGCCGCACGCCTGCAGTACCTGCTCGTCCTGTACGTCGTCGCCCAGGTGGTCGTCGGGTCCTTCACGGACCTGCCCTACCCGTACTGGGCCGGCTGGATCCCGATCGTCGCCGTCCTCGCGATCGCCTTCGTACGGCGCAGGTCGGCCGACCGGGCGGCGGCGGCCCACCCGCCGGCCCCGGTGCCGATCGATCCGCCCGTCACCGGCCGCTGGTCCGCCCTGAACAGCCCCGCGACCAAGGTGCCGAGCCACGGCACCCACGCTTACGGGCAGACCTACGCCATCGACATCGTGGCCGAGCCCGAGGACAGGGAGCGGCCCGGCTTCGCCTGGGTCCGGCCCGTGGCGCGGTCCAACGCGGCCTTCCCGGCCTTCGGCGCACCGCTGCTCGCCGTGGCCGACGCCACCGTCGTGCACGCGGAGGACGGCCAGCGCGACCACCTCAGCCGCAACTCCCTGCTCGCGCTCCTCTACTTGATGATCGTCGAGAGCATCGGCAGGACCCTGGGCGGAGCCCGCCGGGTCGTCGGCAACCACCTCGTCCTCGACCTCGGCGACGGCACGTACGCCCTGTACGCGCACCTCCAGCACGGCTCGCTCTCCGTGCGCACGGGCGACAAGGTGACCACGGGCCAACAGCTCGCCCGCTGCGGCAACTCCGGCAACTCCACCGAGCCCCACGTCCACTTCCAGCTGATGGACACCCCGACCCTGACCACGGCCCAAGGCCTCCCGTTCACCTGGCGCGGCGTGGGGGTTCCTGTCAATGGGGAGCGGTTCACGGTGGCCGCCGGGCAGTCGCTGAGCGGTTGACAGGTTCGCCGGAGTCTGCGATTCCGGGGGAGCTGTGGTGATCGGTGAGCGGGTGCGTCGTGCCGTCAACGTAGCGCTGTGTCTGACTGCCGTGGTCGGTACGGGCTGGGGCGGGTACGAGACGTACTCGGTCCTGTCGGCCCGGTCGGAGATCAACGCGGCGTGTGCGGGACTGGTGCCGGTGGGCAAGGGTGAGGGAGAGCGCACGTTCTTCGAGGCCTTCGTCACCCTCGAACCCGATACGCGTCCGGTCCAGCCGGATGAGCACTGGGCGTTCGAGAGGTCGTACCGGCCGACGGTCGACACCCCGCTGGGGCACGGCATCCCGGGCCTGGCGTCGGACAGCGGCGTCAAGGTGAAGCTGACCTGTGCGGGCAAGGTGCGTCGCAACGGGGCGCCGGTCGAGGAGATCACCGCCTATGCCGGCTCCACCACCACCGGGTACACGCCGGTCTTCAAGGGCCGCGGCCAGGTTTCCGGTGACACACGTGACGTGCTCGCCTCGATTGCCGTCGACGTGGCAAACCGGACCGCCGAGCGCCTCGGCTGCGAGAGCCGTCTGCCGGACGCGCCCGCCGGCATTCCCCAGGCCGTGGAAGATTTGACGCCCGCACCCAGGGCGAGCGGAACCTGCGGCTGGTACGCCAAGGCCCGCGACCAGGACGTTCTGCTCCCCGACCGTGTGGTCGGGACCCGGGCCGATCCCGACGTATGGACCGAGTCATGCGGACTGCTGATGAGCCAGGTCGGTGCGTCGCAGGCGCGTGCCGACGGATACGGAGACCTGGACCCGCTGGCGCGCGACCAGAATTGGTCGGCCTCCTTGGACAGTTGGTTCGGCACCGAAGCCGAGAACGTCACCTTGCCGAGGCTGGGCACTGACGATCCGGTCGAGGCTGCCCCGGGCAAGGCCGGCAGGTCGGATGAGAAACCGGCTTGGTGGGCCTCATCCGTATGCCACGGCAAGCCTGCCGTCCACACCCTCGTCCTTGGGGGAGCCGCCTACGCAGAGCGTGCCGCACCCCACTTCGCCAAGATCTTCCGCGCCTACGCCGAGGACACCGACAAGTCGTAGGCTCGCCCTCATGCCGCCCAAGCCACGCCCCCGCACCTACGACCCCGCCAAGACCCGCGCCGCCGTGCTCGCCCAGTTCGCTGCCGTGCGGGAGGCCGTACGTGGGCTGGGCGAGGAGCAGTTGGCGCGGGCGACGCGGCTGGAGCCGTGGAACGTGCGGGAGCTCGTGGCGCATATCGGGATGACGATGTACGCCGTCGTGCGGTGTCTCGAGGCCGAGGAGCCGAAGCGGGCCGACCTGTCGCTCGACCGGTATCCGGCCGTCGGCGCCCCGTACGCGCAGTCCGTGGCCGAGACCGCTCAGGCGCTCGCCGAGGAGCACAAGGATCTCGACGCCTGGTTCGGGGAGATCGCCGACCGGGTCACCGCACTGCTCGACGCCGCGCCCGCCGGACGCCTCGTCCAGATGCGGATCGGTGCGATGACCCTGGACGACCTCATGGTCACGCGGACCGTCGAACTCATCGTCCACACCGATGACCTGAGCCGTGCCGCCGGCGTCGAGATCCCGATGCAGCGCCAGGCCCTCGCCGCCTGCACCCGCTTTCTCGCCGACACCCTCGCCGCCAAGGCACCGGGCGCGTCCACGGAGGTCCGTATCCCTCCGTATGCCGTCGTGCAGTGCATCGAGGGACCCCGGCACACGCGCGGGACCCCGCCCAATGTCGTCGAGACGGATCCGCTGACCTGGGTGCGGCTCGCGACGGGGCGTACGGAGTGGGCGACCGCCGTGCGGGAAGCCAAGGTCGCCGCCAGTGGGGAGCGGGCCGATCTGTCCGGCCTCCTGCCGGTCCTGAGCTGAGTCCAGCGGGCCATGAGCCGAGTCCAGCCGGTCATGAGCCGAGTCCCTGCCGGTCATGAGCCAAGGGGAACCGACACCCCCACCTCGCCCGTCACATCGGCATGTACACCCAGCGAGGAACACACAAGGCAGTGATCAGCTCCGCAGCCGCGCTCGCCGCGCTCGGACTGCTCGCCGCCTGCGGTGACGAGAAGGCCACCGGGGGCGGCGGCGCGGGCTCCGGGCAGACCTCCGTCGCGACCGGACCCGAGCTCACCGGCGTCCAGTGGGGCGTCGAGAGCCTCACCGTCGGCGGCAAGAAGGCGCAGCCGCCGCGTGGCGGGGCGTACTTCGAGATCTCGAAGGACGGCCGGGTCCAGGGGACCTTCGGCTGCAACTCCTTCTCCGGCAAGGTCGATCTCACGGGCGGCACGGTCAAGGTGGGCTCGCTCGCGCGGACCGAGATGCACTGCGGTGACGACTTCGAGGACCGCGCGTTCTCCGTGTTCGAGGGCGAGCTCAAGGCGAAGGCGGACGGCGACAAGGTCGAACTGACCGGCGCCAAGGGCGACTTCATCACGCTCAAGCGCGTCGAGCCCGCGCCGCTGACCGGCACGAAGTGGCAGGTCACCGCGGTGCTCGAGGGAGACACGGCGGCGTCCCTGCCGAAGGGCGCGAAAGCGCATCTGACCTTCGGCAAGGACGGCCGCGTGACGGGCAATCTGGGCTGCAACAACGTCAACGCCAAGGCCACCGTCCACAAGAACGGCACCCTCACCCTCGGCCCGGCCGGCACCACCCGCAAGATGTGTCCGGACGACCAGATGAAGACGGAGCGCGCCCTGCTCCAGCTCTTCGACGGCACGGTCGACTACAAGGTCACGCACCGCGCGCTGACGCTGACCAAGAACGGCAGCGGAATCAGCGCGAATGCCGCCCCGAGCGGGCAGTAGCGGCGCGACGGCGGCCGCGTGCCGCGAAGACCGCGCCCAGTGCGAGCAGCAGCGCACCACCCGCGGCCACGGGGACGGCGGTGTCCGACTCGGCCCCGGTCTCGGCGAGTTCCTCGTCATCGGAGGCCGGGGCGGCTGGCCGCTCGGTCCCGGTCAGGGTCCCGGCACCCGAGGCGGGCTTCTCCGCGGGCTTCTGCGCGGAGTCTCCTGAGGTGGTGTCCTGCGCGGGCTTCTCCGCGGGCGCCTCGGCAGGAGCCGGTACGCCGTCCAGGCTCACCGCGACCGTCGCCTTGCCCTCGCCCGACGCGAGGACCTTCACGGACACCTGCTCGCCCGCGTCGGTCAGCGTCGTGCCCTCGGCCAGCGCGTCCGCGTCCGCCGCGCCCTTGTCGGACCAGTGGTCGGCGTCCGTGGTGTCCACCAGGGCCGCTTCGGCGTAGTCGCCCTTCGGCGCCCGGTACGCGTGCACACCCGAGATCCGCCCGTCCACCGTCCCCGAGGCGCCGCGCACCTCGACCACCAGACGGTCCTCGCCGAGCGGAATGTCCAGGGCGCGCACCCCGGCGCCGCTCCCGTACAGCGAACGCACTGTGTACGTACCGGACTTGGCGACCTTCACCGCCTCGTCGCCCGACAGCCACTTGCTGTGGATCAGCTCGGGCGCCGTGAGCCCGGCGGCCCAACCCCCGCCGCCCATCGGCGTCTTGTGGCTGGTGTCCTCGCTCGGCTTGCAGCTCGCGAGATCGGCGGAGGTGCAGCGCTCGCGCAGCTGGTGGCTGTAGCCGAAGTTGTGCCCGAACTCGTGCACCAGCGCCGTCATCGAGATCTCCGCGCCGTCGATCGGCATCCACGTCGTGCCGCCGCCGACGGAACCGAGCGCGAGATAGTCGCAGTCGGTCTTCTGGTTCGGGAAGACGATCGAGACGTGCTCGTAGTCCTCCTCGGTGATGCCCTTCTTCTCCAGCGCCTGGTACGTCAGGTCGGAGATCTTCGAGCTGTCGCAGCCGGCCGCCGACATGGGCAGCTCGATCGGGTCGAGGATGCCGCCACCGGCCGCCTCGAAGGTCGTCGCGCCCCGGGTCACCTCGTTGTAGTACGAGGTCAGCGACTTGCTCTCGCCGAAGTAGGACTTCTGCAGCAGGGACTTGGTCGCCGCCGGGTCCGGGAACGTGCTGTCGGAGAAGTTCACCATCACGACCTGCACCCGGCGCTCCTTCGGGGAGTCGGCGGCTTGGGCCGGCGCGGCGATACCGGCCAGGGCGACGGCGGTGGCCGATATCAGCAGGGTGCGGGGGGACAGACGCATGTGGGGGGATCCTTCCGGACTGCGAACTGCGATCAACTCCGATGTGCCCGGCGCACGCTAGCGATCACGTGCCGGAATCGGCCCCCTCCTCTCCCTGCCTTAGGGCCCGCTTAAGGCCCGGCTAAGGATCAAGCCGCCGTACGACGCGACAGGGGGGGGCGGACGTGGCGCAGTCCCCCGTACGCACCCCCAGGAATCGCGGAGTGACTATCCGTGCCCTTGGCTCGACTGTGCGTACTTGCGCAACCCGTCAAGGAGAGAGACGCATGAAGCCCCACATATCTGCCGCGCTGCTCGCCACCGCACTCACGGCCACCGCCGTCGCCCTGCCCGTCGCCTCCGCCACCGCTGCCGCCGAGCCCACACCGCCGCCGGCCGCCGCGAACGCCGACGAGAAGACCGCCCCCGTCGACGGCGGCATCGTCAAGCTCGACCTCGACGCGAAGCTGCTGGCCGATCTCAAGGCCAAGGGCCTGATCCTGACCCAGCTCACCGCCGACTGTCAGGTCCCCAAGGACGACAAGGGCCAGGAGCTCCTCCAGCTCGCCACCGGACTCAGCCTCGGTGTGCAGGCCGGTGGTCTCGCCTCCGTGGACGCCAAGGTCGCCGGCAATCTGGAGCTCGCGAAGACCTGCCTCGGTCTGGTGAACACCAAGGCCAAGACGGCCGTCCTGCTCAAGGACCTCAAGGCCGACCTCACCGCCGGCGCGATCGTCGGCACGCTCGCCGACGCGAAGGCCTCGGCCGAGGTGAAGCTCGGCACGTTCACGGCGCCCAAGCTCACCAAGGGCAACGTCGACGTCAAGACGAACAGCGTGATCCTCGACGCCGACGTCGCACTCGACGCCGCCGTGGCCGCGAAGCTCAACGCCGACCTCGGTGTGGACCTGTTCGTCGGCGGCTCCCCGCTCCTGAACGTCAACGCGACCCTGTCGCTGCTCAACGACATCGACCTGCTCGCGGTCCTCGGCCTCAAGCTCGACGCCAATGTCGGCGCCAAGATCGAGGGCGGCCTGCTCGGCACGGTCGGCGGCGTCCTCGGCGGGCTGCTCGGCGGGCCGCCGCCCGCCCCGCCGCCCCCGGCCCCCCCCCCCCCCCGCCCCCCCCCCCCCACGCCCCCGGACAGCGCGGTGCCGACCCCGAGCGCGAGCCCCGTGAACCGGGCGGCCGAGCCGACGGTCATCGTCACGCAGACGGCGGCGGCCGACTGGTACGGCAACTTCGAGACCCGGCTGCCCACGGTGCCGTCGGCCCCCGAGGTGCCGGAGGTGGGCGAGGTCCCGGAGGTCTCCACCCCGCTGCTGCAGTCGGCGATCGCCGACTGATCCGGTCCCACGCGAACAGCCCCCCGAACGTCCCACGTCCGGGGGGCTTCCCGTATGTTCGTACGAAGATCCAGGGGTACCGCATTCGGAGCATGGGTCGATCTCGCCTACACTCGTGGGCGTGCCACGTGGTGACGGTCGACTCAGTCATGATCTGCTCCCCGGCGAGAAAGGCCCCCAGGACGCTTGCGGCGTCTTCGGTGTCTGGGCTCCCGGCGAAGAGGTCGCCAAACTCACTTACTTCGGGCTTTACGCCCTCCAACACAGGGGCCAGGAGTCCGCGGGAATCGCGGTCAGCAATGGTTCCCAGATCCTCGTCTTCAAGGACATGGGCCTCGTGTCCCAGGTCTTCGACGAGACCTCCCTCGGTTCGCTCCAGGGTCATATCGCGGTCGGTCACGCCCGCTATTCGACGACCGGTGCCTCGGTGTGGGAGAACGCACAGCCGACGTTCCGCGCCACCGCGCACGGCTCGATCGCGCTCGGCCACAACGGCAACCTGGTCAATACGGCCCACCTCGCCGAGATGGTCGCCGATCTGCCCCAGGACCACAGCAGCCGCTCCGTCAAGGTCGCCGCCACCAATGACACCGACCTGGTCACCGCCCTGCTCGCGGGCCAGCAGGACGACGACGGCAAGCCGCTGACCATAGAAGAGGCCGCCGCCAAGGTCCTGCCCGAGGTCCGTGGCGCCTTCTCGCTCGTCTTCATGGACGAGTCCACGCTGTACGCGGCCCGCGACCCGCAGGGCATCCGCCCGCTGGTCCTCGGCCGCCTCGAGCGCGGCTGGGTCGTGGCCTCCGAGTCCGCGGCCCTCGACATCTGCGGCGCCGCGTACGTCCGCGAGGTCGAGCCCGGCGAGATGATCGCCATCGACGAGAACGGCCTGCGCACCTCGCGCTTCGCCGAGGCCAAGCCCAAGGGCTGCGTCTTCGAGTACGTGTACCTCGCGCGCCCCGACACCGACATCGCCGGCCGCAATGTGTACCTCTCCCGCGTGGAGATGGGCCGCAAGCTCGCCAAGGAATACCCGGTCGAGGCCGACCTGGTGATAGCGACGCCGGAGTCGGGCACGCCCGCCGCGATCGGTTACGCCGAGGCCAGCGGTATCCCGTACGGCTCGGGCCTGGTGAAGAACGCCTACGTCGGGCGCACCTTCATCCAGCCCTCGCAGACGATCCGCCAGCTCGGCATCCGTCTCAAGCTCAATCCGCTCAAGGAAGTCATCAAGGGCAAGCGCCTGGTGGTCGTCGACGACTCGATCGTCCGCGGCAACACCCAGCGCGCGCTCGTGCGGATGCTCCGCGAGGCCGGCGCCGCCGAGGTGCACATCCGTATCTCGTCGCCGCCCGTGAAGTGGCCCTGCTTCTTCGGCATCGACTTCGCGACCCGCGCCGAGCTCATCGCCAACGGCATGACGGTCGACGAGATCGCCACGTCGCTCGGCGCCGACTCCCTCTCGTACATCTCCATCGACGGCATGATCGAGGCGACCACCATCGCCAAGCCGAATCTGTGCCGCGCCTGCTTCGACGGCGAATACCCGATGGAGCTTCCCGACCCCGAACTGCTCGGCAAGCAGCTTCTGGAGACGGAACTGGCGGCGGGCGCCGCCGCCACGGCAGCGACCGACGCGATCCGCCGGCCGTAAGCCACTTCTCACCTCGACCCGAAAGATCCCAGGCAATGTCTGCAGAGTCCAACGTGGGGACTCCGTCCCCGGGCGCCCAGTCCGGTGCGTCGTACGCAGCAGCAGGCGTCGACATCGAAGCGGGCGACCGCGCCGTCGAGCTGATGAAGGAGTGGGTGAAGAAGACGCAGCGCCCCGAGACCACCGGTCTCGGCGGCCTCGGCGGGGTCGCCGGCCTCTTCGACGCCTCCCCGCTCAAGCGCTTCGGCCGCCCCCTGCTCGCCTCGGCCACCGACGGCGTCGGCACCAAGGTCGATATCGCGCGCCAGCTCGGGGTCTACGACACCATCGGCCACGACCTCGTCGCGATGGTCATGGACGACATCGTGGTCTGCGGCGCCGAACCGCTCTTCATGACCGACTACATCTGCGTCGGCAAGGTCCACCCCGAGCGGGTCGCCGCCATCGTCAAGGGCATCGCCGAGGGCTGTGTCCTCGCGGGCTGCGCCCTCGTCGGCGGCGAGACCGCGGAGCACCCGGGTCTGCTCGGCCCGGACGACTTCGACGTGGCGGGCGCGGGCACGGGCGCCGTCGAGGCGGACCAGGTCCTGGGCGCGGAACGTATCCGTAAGGGTGACGCCGTCATCGCGATGGCGTCCTCCGGTCTTCACTCCAACGGGTATTCGCTCGTACGGCACGTCCTCTTCGACCGCGCCGGCATGCGCCTCGACCAGGAGGTGGCCGAGCTCGGCCGCACCCTCGGCGAGGAGCTCCTGGAGCCGACGAAGATCTACTCCCTGGACTGCCTGGCGCTGATCCGCACCGCCGAGGTGCACGCGTTCAGCCACGTCACGGGCGGCGGCCTCGCGGCCAACCTGGCCCGGGTGATCCCGTCCGCTCTGCACGCCACCGTGGACCGCTCGACCTGGACCCCGGACCCGGTCTTCGACCTGGTCGGCAAGGCGGGCTCGGTCGACCGCCTGGAGCTGGAGAAGACGCTCAACATGGGCGTCGGCATGATCGCGATCGTTCCGGAGGAGTCCGCCGAGGTCGCCGTTCAGACGCTGGCGGACCGTGGGGTCGAGGCGTGGGTGGCGGGCGAGATCACGGACCGCGGCGACCACGCGACGGGCGCGGAGATGGTCGGCGACTACAGCGCCTGATACCTGCGCAACGGCGCACCCCCCCCCTCATGGACGAGGCCCGGGCCCCTGGGTGCCGGGG
>NZ_JAEIMH010000114.1:19539-23378 GCF_016464295.1 Streptomyces sp. N35
CGGTCCGGCAGACTTCGCCGGACCGGGTTCTGTTAACGCCTTACGAGGTCAAGCGCCGCGGCGCTGAGACGACGGCGGATCGGACTCTTCGTCCTCATCCTCGTCGTCGTTGTACAGATCCGCGTACTGGGCGTACGGGTCGTCTTCCTCGTCATCATCCTCGAACGGCTCGCCATTAGGCGGCTGCTGCGAAGTAGAAGCGCCCAGCTCGTTGGCCAGACGCGACAGGTCAGTCCCGCCGCTGCTGTACTTCAGCTGGCGGGCGACCTTCGTCTGCTTGGCCTTTGCCCGGCCGCGCCCCATGGCTCGACCCCCTTGGATATGGGGCGCACTGGCCCCAGAGTCTTGACACGCGTTCATGATCAGGAACGGACTCTCCGTGGAGAGACCGTGCCGTAGGGCTTCAACGGTACCTGCTTCGGCGCCCATACGGTACGCCGCCCACAGGACGCGCCTGCTATGAGGACCTGCGAAGAGCCCCGTCCCCGCTGGTCAGCCCCGATTTTAACCTGTTCTGGGCGCGCGACCCGCCGACGAGCGTGAGCCTTGTCTCCCCGATGACATGGACGGGTCCCGAACAGAGGGTGTCCAGGACCCGCCGAATCACGCACATTCAGGCCACGCGCCGAGCCTTGCTCAGGCCCGACGTCGCGCTCTTGCCCAGGCCGGGCGCCGAGTCCTCGCTCAGCTCAGCGCCCGGCCCGGCTCCGGCTCAGGCCGCGCGCCGTGCGGCGCGGGCCTCCGCCATCCGCTGCTCCGCGATCCGGTCCGCCGCCGCGGCCGGCGGGATGCCGTCCGCCTTGGCGCGGTCGAAGATGGCCAGCGTCGTGTCGTAGATCTTCGAGGCCTTGGCCTTGCAGCGGTCGAAGTCGAAACCATGCAGCTCGTCGGCGACCTGGATCACGCCGCCGGCGTTCACCACATAGTCGGGGGCATAGAGGATGCCGCGGTCCGCGAGGTCCTTCTCCACACCCGGGTGCTCGAGCTGGTTGTTGGCCGCACCGCAGACGATCTTCGCGGTGAGCATCGGCACGGAGACGTCGTTGAGGGCGCCGCCCAGCGCGCACGGGGCGTAGATGTCGAGGCCCTCGACGCGGATCAGCTCGTCGGTGTCGGCGACCGAGGTCACGACGGCACCTTCCGCACCGGCGTGCCGGTCCAGAATCCGCTGTACGGATTCCTCGCGGACGTCCGTGATGACGACCTCGGCGCCTTCGGAGACCAGGTGCTCGACGAGGTGGTGGCCGACCTTGCCGACGCCGGCGACACCGACCTTGCGGCCGCGCAGCGAGGGGTCGCCCCACAGGTGCTGGGCGCTGGCGCGCATGCCCTGGTAGACGCCGAAGGCGGTGAGCACGGAGGAGTCGCCCGCGCCGCCGTTCTCGGGGGAGCGGCCGGTGGTCCACCGGCATTCGCGCGCGACCACGTCCATGTCGGCCACGTACGTACCGACATCGCAGGCCGTCACATAGCGGCCGCCGAGGGAGGCGACGAAACGGCCGTAGGCGAGCAGCAGGTCGTCGCTCTTGATCTTCTCGGGGTCCCCGATGATCACGGCCTTGCCGCCGCCGTGGTCGAGTCCGGCCATGGCGTTCTTGTACGACATCCCGCGTGCGAGGTTCAGCGCGTCGGCGACGGCCTCGGCCTCGGTCGCGTAGGGGTAGAAACGGGTGCCGCCGAGGGCGGGGCCCAGAGCGGTGGAGTGGAGGGCGATGACGGCCTTGAGGCCGCTCACTCGGTCCTGGCAGAGCACTACCTGCTCATGGCCGCCCTGGTCGGAGTGGAACAGGGTGTGCAGCACGTCGGCAGGGGCGCCGGTCACTTCGGTCACGGTGGTGACTCCCATGGATATTGCGGCGGTTGGAGCGGCTTCCTGTGGGTGGGGAGGCCGTTGGACAGCAGATTAAGACCTGTCGGGCCCGCCCAGCACCGGAGTGCCGCGGATCACTCTCTCGTGAAGGAGGGCCGTGGGACGATTCGGAACAAGTTCCGAGGGTCCTCGGCGGGGTTTCCGAGGAGAACCGCAGGGGAGGGAGCAGGCGTGGCCAAGGCTTCGGCGGTGTGTGTCCCCTACGCGTCCTATCTGCGCGTGTACGAGCCGCTGGCCGCGTTCCCCGAGCCCGAGCGCACCCACTGGGTGCGGTACGCGGAGCGCGAGGAGCGCCCCTCGTACCAGGACGAACTCCGCCGCTCGCTGAGGGACTTGGTGCCCACCCCGCCCGTCCCGGTCCCGGTCCACGAGAGCAGTGACGCCTTCGTCGCGTACGTGGACGGGGTGCTGTGCATCTGCCCCTGGCGCACCCGGCTGCGCGGCTGGCAGGCGCTCGGCGCCCTGGACGAGCAGCTGCCGAAGCCCGTACTGGACGCGGTCCTGCCGCCCGTGGTGCGCCGGCAGACGGCCTCCGACTACGAGTCCTGGCTAGAGCGCAACCCCGACGCCCGCCCCTGGATCCGCTCCGCCACCTGGCATGTCCCGCTGAGCTGGTTCGTCCTCTTCACCGACGAGGAGCGGTTGTACGAGGAGAAGCCGGTGCCCGAGGAGGAGGCGGGCGCGGGCGAAGGCGCGCCCCTGCTGCGCTACCGCACCCCGATGGTGCAGGCCCGCCGACGGGTCGCGCGTGCGTTGAAGACGCTGCGCGACACCCTCGAGGAGGGGCCGCTGATCGATGGTCTGACGGATGTCGGGCGGTGGCTCGAAGAGTTCCATCCGCGTTCCCTCGTCGAGCTGGACTACGGCGGGCTCGTGCACACCCTGCCCTCCGATCACCTGGACGAGGACCACTCGGCCGCGGATGTCGCGGAGGGGATCGCAGCGCTCCGTCAGGGCGACGGCGAGCGTGCGGGTGTCGCGTATGCACGACTTATGGAACGGTGGCGGACGGTTCGCGCGATGCAGTTCGCAAGCTGACCAAATCGGTACATACCGCTAACTCTCGGGTCTTTTGCGCATCTCGCTTGGGGCTATGGTCGGAGGACTGCGAGGACGTAGGTCCCGATCCGGGCCATTGGGTCAAGCGTGACGGACCGCACTTACATCACCCTTGCATCCTTCCCCTTGCTCCATGCCAAAATAGGACAAGGAGTCCGGGGAGGGCTCCATCCGCCCAACTGTGGGCGGAACGCTCGGCATTGCACTCTGATTGGGGGGCCTGATGACTTCTGATCACGCTGTGACTGATCGTCACAATGGCGTGACTGTCCGCTATGGCATGGTCCATCGGCTTCCGTCGTTGATGGACACCTGAGAGGGCAATTCCATCGGTTTGGCCGACGCGGCTGGACGGATGGTGTAGTTGTAGTGCCGAGGACAAGCCGTTCGTCCTATAACCGACTCGACCCGTGTCCGCCATATCGGGCAACGCGGGTCAAGGTGCAGAATTTAAAGGAAAGAACCGAGAAGGTTCGGTTCTCCCGAGGAGGCCGCTCATGACCGCTCGCACCCCTGATGCCGAGCCGCTGCTGACCCCGGCTGAGGTCGCCACGATGTTCCGCGTCGACCCGAAGACGGTCACGCGCTGGGCGAAGGCCGGCAAGCTCACGTCCATCCGCACGCTGGGTGGGCACCGTCGTTACCGCGAGGCTGAGGTCCGCGCACTGCTTGCGGGTATTCCGCAGCAGCGCAGCGAGGCCTGAACCACCCCTTAGCTCCGCATAAGGGCCGTACCGGGTCCCCCAACTCGGTCGCTGCCCGCATATAGCTCCATACGACACCGGGCCCCCGCCCCAACGGGAGCCCTGCCCAAGACATTCGGGTGCGTCGTCGGGCGGGCTGGGCTCCGCCGGGGCCAGCGCGATCTTTTTTGTGCGCTCCGGGCCCCGCTCGCCGCCCCGGCCCGGCC
>NZ_JAEIMH010000114.1:23388-24124 GCF_016464295.1 Streptomyces sp. N35
CAGGGGCCCCCCCACCAATGATATGGGGGGGCGTCGTGGTCGGCGCGGGCCCCCGGGGGGACCGCCCTTATCTTTTTTGTGCGCTCGGAGCCCTGCTCGACGCCCTGTCCGGACCGTCGCTGAGCGGCCTTGTTCGACTCTGCTCAGGCTTGGGCGGTGCGCCTCGGAGTGCCCCACGAGGCAGTGCAATTGCACATATTAAATCGACCTGTTGTAGGAGGGGTGTAAGTTCCGGCTTTCCCAAAACGGGTTCGGTGACACCCGTCACAGGTCGGACAGCTTGTGGCATATGACGTGGCTGCGGTAGAGGAGCCGGGAGGAACCTCCGTGACCCGGCATCAGCTTCCCACTGGGCACGAGTGCCCAGAATCGGCTTTGGTCATCCCTTGACGGGACTTTCGTCCTCGGGGGCCTCCTGGCCCTCCTGAGGCTCCTGCCCCTCCGGCTGCATCGCGAGCCTCAGCAGCCGGTGGCAGATCGCGCAGTGCCGGGTGAGATGGCGATAGCCGGTCGCGGCCGAGAGATGGGCCCGCAGGAGCGCTCGGGTCTCATGCCGCGCGGATGTCGCCATGCGCCACCTCCTGGCGTACGAGGAGTTCCTGCCTCCCTGTTGAAGTACCGGGGTCCGGCGCGGGCGTCAAGACGGCCTCGGCCGCGTGCGGCCGGTCCTGGACACGCGGGACCGGTCCCGTGCGTCCGCAGCCGGTCCCGGACACGCAGAAGGCCCGCACCGAAT